>PIVQ01000785.1 GCA_003354055.1 Desulfobacteraceae bacterium
CTACAGGGAACGGATCAAGGAAAAGCTGAACCTGAACAATGCGAGCGAATTGGTCCGCTTTGCCGTGATCTGGGTGGAGACCGGTGTACTTAAGGGCCCTGACGCCGATTAAACGCCCCCTGTAGGTTCCGGACCTACACCCATTTCAGCATTTCCCATACACCATTATAGGACGCCTGCCTATTTTTTCCTTCCTTTGAATAACCTAAACTTAGGATTATCAAAAACCCAGAACCGTCAGGAAGGCGAACTTATGAGTACCAATATCAAAACAAGACTGATCAGTCCCGTCCCGGATGCCTACAATTACCCCCTGCTCATTAAAAATCTATTGGATACCCCCATGATCTATTCCCCGGACCAGGAGATCGTGTACCGGGACCAGATGCGCTACGATTACAAAACCTTCGGCCGGCGGGTCAAGCAGCTGGCGGCCATGCTCACCCGGATGGGGGTTAAACCCGGCGATACAGTTGCTGTCATGGACTGGGATTCCCATCGATATCTTGAGTGCTTTTTTGCCGTGCCCATGATGGGAGCGGTTCTTCACACCATCAATATCCGCCTGACGCCGGAACAGCTCATCTACACCATCAACCATGCCGAAGACGACGTGATCCTGGTTAACGACGAGTTCGTTCCCCTGCTGGCATCCGTAAAAGACCGGTTTGAAACGGTGAAGCAGGTGGTGTTGCTCACCGACAAAGGGGAAATGCCGCAGACAGATCTTGAGTTTTCCGGGGAATACGAAGACCTCATGGCCGATACCCGAGCTGAGTATGATTTCCCCGACTTTGATGAAAACACCATGGCCACCACCTTTTACACCACCGGCACCACCGGCCTGCCCAAAGGGGTGTTTTTCAGCCACCGCCAGATCGTGCTTCACACATACGGCCTCATGTCCGGACTCTGTGCCTACGAGGCCCAGGCCAATGTTAATTCCGCGGATGTGTACATGCCCATGACCCCCATGTTCCACGTCCATGCCTGGGGCATGCCCTATCTCATGACCATGCTCGGGGCCAAGCAGGTCTATCCGGGCCGGTATGAGCCTGAAACGCTTCTCAAACTTATCCTCACGGAAAAAGTCACCTATTCCCATTGTGTGCCCACCATCATCAATATGCTGGTGACAAGTCCCGCCATCAATCAGGTCAACCTTAAGGGCTGGAAGGTCATCATCGGCGGGTCTGCCCTGTCCCAGGGGCTTTGTAAAGAGGCACTCAAGCACGGGATCAACCTATACAGCGCCTACGGGATGTCCGAAACCTGTCCTTTGCTCACCGTTGCCAATATCAAACCCCACCTTATGGACAAAAGCGAAGACGAACAGGTTGAGATCCGCTGTAAAACAGGCTTGCCGGTCCCTAATGTCAAACTGAAGATCGTTGATATGGCAGGCAATCCGGTTCCCCATGACGGCCAGACCCCGGGAGAAGTTGTGACAAGAGCCCCCTGGCTTACTCAGGGATATGTAAAGGATGAAGAAAAGGGCCGGGAACTCTGGGCCAACGGCTGGCTCCATACCGGCGACATCGGCGTCATTGATGAAGAGGGCTATCTGAAAATCACGGACCGGCTCAAAGATGTGATCAAGACCGGCGGAGAATGGCTCTCTTCCCTGGAACTGGAAGATATCATCTCCAGGCACGAGGCGGTCTCGGAAGTGGCCGTGGTCGGTGTTGAAGATGAAAAATGGGGGGAAACCCCTCTGGCCATGGTGGTTCTTCGGGACGGATTCCAGGACAAAATCACAACTAAAGATATCCAGGATTTCTGTTACACCTTTGTGAAAAGCGGGCAGATCCCCAAGTACGGTATCCCCTCAAAGATCATTCTGGATGCGGAGATCCCCAAAACCTCCGTGGGTAAAATTTCCAAAAAAGATATCCGGGCCCAGTATAATTAATTAGCAGAACCGGTTGTTCCCTCCTTACAGGGGGCAACCGGTCTAAGCCATGCGAAAATCCCTGGAGGTCATGCCCACCACACTTTTGGCAAAATTGCTGAAAATATCCCTGTCCAGACGGTTGGAACGGACCTCTTCCCGGATCTGCTGAAGGGCAACCAGGGGTTTCATCGCCTTGCGGTAGGCTCGGCTTGTGGTCAGGGCATCGAACACATCAACAATGGCCAGGACCCGGGCCATTTCACTTAAACTGTTTCCTGCCTTGCCCTGGGGATAGCCGGAACCGTCTAAACGTTCGTGATGATCCCGCACTGCATTCAGAATTTCTTTATCCAGCGCTCTGGGTTTCAAAAGTTGAAATCCGGTTTCCGTATGCTTCCGGATCTTTACCTTTTCCTTTGGTGTCAGGTCCCTGGGGGCGTTCAGCAGGTAATCCGGGATAAAGATCTTACCCACATCATGGAGGAGGCCGGCAAGACCGTACATCTTTATAGTTTCCCGGTCTCCGGTGTTCTGCCAGGCATATCCCATGCAGTAGAGCATGACATTGACCATGTGCATCTGGGTTGTATGGTCATGAACAGCTATCCTGGTCACATAGGTGACCACGCAGGGATCTTCAAAAAATTCATCCACAATCCCGGCTATGGCCTTGGCCCTTTTGATCAATACCAGGGTCTGTGGCGCTGCCAGGGTTACCCGGACCAGATTCTTTAAAATCTTTCCGGCCTTATGCCGGTCCACCCGCATGCTCCGCTTCAAATCGCAATTGAGCATCTGCTGACGAAGACGCACTGCACGCATCAGATTTTCATCATTATCAGACTCTTGCCTTTCGTCGTCCGGACTCGCCGCAACCGACGCAACCGCATTCCGGGTTCCCTCGGAAAACGATCCGGCAGGAATTTCCGGAAACGAATCCGACGGATCCGGCGGATCAGAAAAACCGGACCGGACAAGGCCCTGTCCTGCAATATCACCGGGCATGCCTCCAAAAGATTCCATCCCCTCAGGGGGTTGTCCATTATCCATACCTGAAAGCATTTTTATGGCCTGGCTGCTCATACTTACCGTCCTTTTTTCTATTCACCTGTACGGGTCTGTTTTGGTTTATTCAATGAAATTGCAGGTTCAATGCCAGGCAGCCTAAAACCCCATAACTCCTTGAAAATATAACAAATATAATATCAATGAAAAATTAAAAAAGGAAAATACTTCTATGAAAATTAAGAATGTGAGGCGAATTTTACCTCGGACTAAAGTATGAATTGGGGGGCGAAATCCCCTTTACTAGCGTTAATCACCCCTGGTTATGTCGGTTGGACCGCCATAGAATGGCCTGGAACCTGTTTTTCACACCGATTTTTTTATACAGGCTGTATACATGGGATTTGACCGTGGAAAGACCGA
>PIVQ01000786.1 GCA_003354055.1 Desulfobacteraceae bacterium
TTGCCGCATCCCCATATAAAAAGATTCCCACCATAAAGGTACCTGCAGCGCCGATACCTGTCCACACCGCATAGGAGGTGCCCATAGGGATCTGTTTTTGAGCCATCCATAGCAACACCCCGCTGATGGCCATGCAGAAGACGGCAAAGAGAACACCTGTAATCCGGGTGTTTTCCTCCTGAGCCATCTTCAGCCCAACCGGCCAGCCGATTTCAAATATTCCTGCTGATATCAGATAGAGCCATTCCATAATTTTCCCTTTACCGTTTTGTTGATACGCTGTCGAATCTGCGACAGAAGGGAATATAAATGCATGGTCACAGAAGTCAAGGAGAGAAAAAAGCGAGAAGAGCGAGAAAAGGAAAACAAAAACAGCTTACCCTTTTCTCGCTTTTCCAGCTCTTCTCGCTTCTCTCGCTGCTTTCAACCATTGACAAAACACCCCATCTTTGCCATATAAATCAGTCTGATGAACTATAGTGATAGTCAAAAAAAACCGTTCCGAAAATCAGCAATAGAACTGACAATCGCCAAAAGGCAAATCGATTGCAGTATGCAGGATTTTTAACCTTAAGTGGTAGAAAGAGATACAAAGGTTTCGGAACATATTTTTGCGATTTGCTCTAATCCCCAAACATAAGGAAATTCCATTGACCGGTATCAGTGAAGTGCTTGTTCTTATTCTGTTGATCTGCGGTATTCTGATAGTACCCCGGATGTTCAAGCCGGACCCCGGCAAATCAGGGGCTAAGAAAAAAAAGGCACCTCAGGTTTTCAGTATGAAACTGCGGGCCGGTATTGTGGTATCAATTGTATTTCCCCTTCTCACAGCGTTTGTGATCCGGCCATGGCAGGATCAGCTCATTCTTTATCTTTCCATAGGCGTCCTCCCAGTGGCCCTAGCCTGGGGCCTGGTCTGGGTTCTGGCAGCCAAAAAGAAATAACTTCAATTTAAACCTGTTTTTTACCTCACACCATCTTCACGCCCACCATACATTACTTTTCTATTCACAATAATTATAGTAATACTACATAAAAGTATAATTATTATTATTGACACATTCTATTTGGTGATTAATTTTGTTTCAACGTGAACACAAAACCGGACAAACCAGCGGATAAACCAGCGGTTAACCCGGAAAACAAAAGCCAAGGAGGCCAGATTATGAGACTTGTAAGATACAACCCCTTAAACGAACTGTCTGTTTACAGGAATGCATTTGATAACTTTTTCACAGATTCAGCGTGCAAAACCAAAGAAACCAAAGCCTGGTACCCTGCCGTGGATATCAAGAGTAATGAAGATAATGTGGAGCTGAGTGTTGAGCTGCCCGGCATGAACAAGGAAGATATATCCGTCAACATAGAAGACAAGGTGCTGACTATCTCAGGTGAACGAACGTTTGCAGATGAGGAGAAAAAAGAGAACTACTACAGACGGGAAAGAAGATACGGTGACTTTAAACGAGCCTTTACCCTGTCCGATGACATCCTGACCGATGAAGTCACTGCAGATTATGTGGACGGCGTCCTGAAGGTCACCTTGAAAAAGGATGCGGTCAAGGAAGTTGTCAAACAGATCACTGTAAACTAAGCCAGCGTATGGTGAATAGCCATCACCTTAAGCTAATGGCAAATGCTACACATCCCCATAAAGGTCCCGGGGCTGATATTGAGCCCCGGGATTTCCTTTAGAAAAAACAAAAGCGCACCCCCTGCCCTGTCCCTGAGGACAGATCAGAAGGTGCGCTTTTTTTATGCACAGCAGACTGAACACCGAAAAAAAGTGTCAATCAGGAAACCCTAATGGTGGGAATCCCCGCTGTCATTCATTGTATCGTAAGCGGCCTTGCCAATGACATAGGTCATACCGGCCCCAAGGATGCCAACCGCATACCAGAGTCCGCCGAAAAAAACGACATGGCCGACGTCCCAGACCCATTCAAAACTAAATGGAAACATAAGTCTTCTCCTTGTTATTCGGTTTCAACTGCCTCAGCAGGCTTGTTCAGTTCAATTTCCTGCGGGAATATCGGCAGGTATCTGAAAGTCACCATGATGAGCATAATGCCGTAAGCCACGGGCAGGATTGTGGTGGCCACTTCCTGCCAGGACGGGATGTAAAGCGCCCAGGTATCAAAGGTCATTACGGGTACTGCCATGGTCTGAAGGACCATGACCCATCTGTTCAGACAGACGCCGATCACACCAAGAATAAGGGCAACCAGACGGAGATTCGAATTTTCCCTGGTACTCTTAAAGACGAGTATCAGGCCCGGAACGATACCGCAGACAACTAATTCTGCAAACAGAATCCAATATCCGTATAAGGCATTGTTGCTGTAGAAATGATCCAGAGTAAATCCTAAGCCCGGTGCAGTGACCGTGGCCCAGTAGTAGGTGTCTATGATCTTGGCGATCATATATGTGACGATCATCCAGCCGGAAATCTTGGCCAGCAGATGAACGGTTTTGTCACTCACCAGTTTTTTACCTGAAATCGCTTCGGTGATCTTGGTTACCAACAGGGTAAAGCAGGGGCCGAAAGCGGCTGCGGACCAGGTATAGAGGAAAAAGGTCCAGGGCCAGATCAAAAGGTGTTCACGAATGGCAAAGGGACGGCCGAACATAACGCCTGCAACACCACCAAGAGATCCCTGATGGAAGAAACTTAAGAAAGCGCCTGTGGCGGCAAAGATCGCCATAACACCGTGCATGTTGTGGGCCAGGTGATGGAAAAAAGGCACCTTGTTTGCCTGGCGGTTTTCCAGGATATTGGGGATGAACTCAATGGTCAGTACTGCAAAATAGCAGGACAGACAAAAGGCAACTTCCGTCAGCATTGAATGCACATTGGCATGCCAGAAGATGAACCAACCGCGAAGAGGCTGTCCAATATCAATGGCCAGAATCAAAAGAGCTGAACTATAACAGATAAACCCGATGATAACGGCAAAGTTGATAATATTCTTGAGCTCGTCGACTTTAAAAATATATTTGAGAAGTCCGGTGAAAAAAGCACCGCCTCCCACTGCAATGACGGCAAGGTCAGCCCAGATCCAGAGGGCAAACCCGTAATAGTCATTCATGTTTGTCTGGTTCAAGCCTTTAAACCAGCAGAGAAACATGGCATAAACGCCCCAGAGCAGTACGGCACCCACAACGGCCATTCCGATCATGAACGTCGGAAAGGAGGTCCGCTTTACGCCTTCAGGTATTAATGCAGAATCCATATTTAATTACTCCTAAGTTTTGGATAGTTAATCATGAGATGAAGAACCGTGGTGATTCTTTCTCTCATCCCATTCGCCATCAAGGTAGT
>PIVQ01001624.1 GCA_003354055.1 Desulfobacteraceae bacterium
AGGGATATTATTGTCTTGCCTGAACCACCCCTGAGCCCGGCAATGACAACTCCAGGAACGCTTTCCCTACTAACAATCATGAATAGATGCTTTTCTTTCTTATTCTTCGCCTTCGGAAGAATGCTGGATACCAACACCCTTAAGACCGTACATGGTAGTAGATCCTGAAGACCAATACTCAAGGATCATATCCTCAACCATTTTGTTGACAACCTTTTTGATCATTCTGGGTTTGTCATCAGGAAAGATCTTATAGAAATCTTTGAGATAGAATTTGGTTTTGTTTTTGGACTTTTTTGTCAGCCAAGCAACAACCGCTTTCTCTGCTTCTTCTTTATTATCAAGAAGTTCGCTCATGGTATAACTCCTTTGCAGTAAAACGGATAAGCCGAAGGACACGAATGTCCTCCGGCTCACCCTATTTATTTCAGCTACTTATGTTCAATATCTAATTTAATTAGAATTTGAACTGAGTAGTCTGACGCCAGCTCATGTATGCCTGCTGACGGAAATCATCAATCAGGTGATGGGTGAAATCAAGTTCACAAGCTTCAAAGAACTTTTCCCATCCGATTCTCTCAGCCCAGTCACCCAGACGTTCGTACTTGTTGGCACCGTTTGAATAGGCATTAACCATTCTGTTAATGGCATCTGTCATGGACGGCCATCTCGGCATCTCATTGGGCAGGAACCCAACAACAACTTTGGAGAACTTGGGAGCGGAGATTCTGTTGGAAACCTTACCACCAGCCATCAGAACAATACCATCACCTTCTGTATCAGCAAGAGGCATGGAAGGACACAT
>PIVQ01000121.1 GCA_003354055.1 Desulfobacteraceae bacterium
GGTACTACTAACCCACTTATTGATCTAGCAATTGGTGATAGTAATACTGGTTTTAACCAAGAAGGTGAAGATGAGTTAGCAACTTATACTGGTGGTATTGAAAGAATGAGATTTGATTCTTCCGGTAATATTGGTATTGGAACTAATGATCCAGATACTATATTACATGTTTCAAGTGGGGTTGGTTCCAATGGTGATTGTGTATTAAAACTTGAAGCAGATACAGATGATAATGTTGAAACATCAAATCCATTAATTATATTCACACAAGATGGAGGTGTAGAGCAAAGTATGGTAGGTCATTTAAATGATAATAAATTAACTTTCGCAAACTCTTCTACTGGAGGAGGACTTGTTTTTAAAACTGGAGATGTGAATGGATATACTAATGCTTCAACTCGTATGTATATTACTGCTACTGGTGAAGTTGGTATTGGAACTACTGGACCAATATATCAGTTGGATGTTGTTAATGACCAAAATGATGATACACAATTAAGAGTAACTAATAGTGATAATTCATCAACTGCTGCTAGTACTACTATTATGGCAGAATCTAATAGTGGTACTATATCAATTCAACATTATTCTTCTGGTTATACAACTAGTGGAGCACAAATCGCTGATGGTGGTTTATTATCTACTGGAACAGGTTCATCTGGTGGTTTAGGGATAAGATCAAATAATACAAATGGAGATATAATGTTGTATACTGGAGGAGATAATGAAAGAATGAAAATAGATTCAAATGGTTTAGTTGGTATTGGTATTACTAACCCAGATACCATATTACATATTTCAAGTGGGGTTGGTTCCAATGGTGATTGTGTATTAAAACTTGAAGCAGATACAAATAATAGTGTTGAAACATCAAATTCATTAATTATATTCGCACAAGATGGAGGTGTAGAGCAAAGTATGGTAGGTCATGTAGATGATAATAAATTAACTCTCGCAAACTCAGTTGGAGGCGGAGGAATTGTTTTTAAAACTGGAAGTGATGTAGGATATACTAATGCTTCAGCTCGTATGTATATTGAGACTAATGGTAATATTGGTATTGGAACTACTAATCCAACAACTGCATTAGCAATTGCTGAAGATGGATTAGGAATATTTCATGATTCTGGAACTACTGGTTCTTTAGGTTTTTATACATATTCTAGTAATAAAGTATTTCAATATGATAGTATGGGTAATGTTGTTTTTGGTGATAGAAATATTATAAAGAAACCTGAATTAGAAGGATTGACTGAAGCAATTGTATTAGGAAATGGTAATGGTTACTCAGATAAAAGATTTATTCATTCTATATGGGAAGATAGCAATAATACACATCAAATAGGTCTTGAATTTGATTATTATACTGGTTCTGGTGGTAGTAGTTCAACACATTCAAGAATAAATATTGCTTCTAATGCTACAAACGATGAACCTATTAATGGTTCTGGTTTAAACTATTCTGCTACTTTTAATAGTAATGGTGATACTCTTATATATGGTGCTAATGCTGGTGCTAAGATAGACCCTCAAATTGCTTTAGCTATTGGTGATGGTGATACTGGATTTGATTGGGTTAGTAGTGGTTTAATAAGACAATATCTAAATGGAACTGAAAATTTTAGATGGCAAACTAATAGAAGTGTAGAAACTTATGGACCAAATAATAATACAATACCAATGTATAGCATGAGGAAACAATCTACAAATACTACTACACAAGTTTATATTACTTTTTACACAAGTGCTACATCAACAACAACTGGGACATCTCAAGGAGATTTAAGAATAGCAGGTGGTAATCTCGGATTTCTTGATAGTTCATCTGGAACATTAAAACAAAATATACGAGATCATACACAAGAAAGTATAGATATGATGAAAAATCTTCGTACTGTAAAGTTTGATTGGATAGATGAAAATAAACCGAATGATTGTTTAGGATTTATAGCAGAAGAAGTAGAACAAGTATATCCTACTGCTACTGGTAGAGTAGGGAAAAAGTTTGGTAAAAAAAATATTACTAAAAAAGAGTTTAGAGAAAGAGATGGTAATTCTCCAAAAGATAAAGACGGAAACGATTTTGAGGATAATGATAAATTAATAGAAGTGGAAGATCTTGATAATGTAGTAGATGAAGGTATATTAGGAATGTCTAGAATATCATTAATACCTATAATGTATGCTGTTATTAAATCTAATCTTGAAAAGATTGAACAATTAGAAGCAAAAGTATCTATTTTAGAAAATTCATAAATATAATAACATTACATTTAATCAAGTATGTTTATTTAACAATTATATTATATAAACATATTATATATTTTAGTATTTAATGAACCCAACTTTTAAATTAGGCAATGCCTCAACACAAGTTTATAGAGATAATGCTGATAATAATAAAACTGTTTTCACCAATAATGGCATTGATGTAGTAAAATTTAGTGGTATTGATGGTCAGGATACAATAGATGTTACAGGGAATGTAAATGTTTCAGTTGATTATGAAATTAGTGGGGCAAGCGTTTTAAACGCAACTACTTTAGGTAGTAATATAGTTAATTCATCATTAACATCTGTTGGTAATTTAACTTCATTGACTATTGCTGGAGATTTGACCGTAAATGGTACTACTACTACTATAAATACACAAACTTTAACTATTGAAGACCCTTTAATCAAATTGGGTAAAGATAATAATGCTGATTTAGTTGATACTGGATTTTATTCATTATATAATGATGGTGTTTCTAAATATGCAGGTATATTCAGGGATGCGTCAGATAATACATTCAAGTTCTTTACAGGAACAACAATTGAACCTACTGCAACAGTAGATACTTCCACTAATAATGGATACGTCAAAGGGGCAATATCAGCCGGAAATATTAGTGCAAGTAGTATGACTGTTACAGGTTCAACAATTGTTCAAGATTTGACTGTTATTGATACAGTCACTATTAATGGAGATTTATTAGTTGATACTAATACTTTATATGTTGATTCTTCTAATAATTATGTTGGTATTGGAACTACATCCCCAACTTTTCCATTAGATATTGTTGGTGATATTAATACTTCTACTGATTATAATATTAGTGGAACACAAGTTTTATCATCTACTACTCTTGGAACTGGTATTATTAATTCTTCTTTAACATCTAATACAGGTAATTTAGTAAATAATGGAACTATGAATTTAACTACAGGAAATGACTATCAAATTAATTCTACTAGTGTTTTGAATACAACTACACTTGGTTCTAATGTTGTTAATTCCTCACTTACAAGTGTTGGAACTTTAACGTCAGCAGTTATATCAGGTGATATGACTGTTAATACTAATACATTAGTAGTTGATTCTACAAATAATAGAATTGGTCTTGGTATTACTAATCCTTCTAATTATTTTCATTTGAGCGTTTCTGATAGTTCTAATACTTCACAGATGACAATCCATAATGAGAGTGATGTATCAAGAGCTGGATTAACTTTAAATGCTGGTGATTTAAACTTTAATTTTCAATTAGATGGTAGTGGTCAATATGCTGTTATTGAAAACTTAAATGGTGATATTGGTTATTACGCAAAAGATACAGGAGACCATAGATTTTATAATACTGATTCTAACAATGAAAACTTAACTATTTTAAATAATAGTAATGTTGGTATTAATAATTCAACACCTTCATATAATTTAGACGTTAGTGGTGATATTAACTTAACTGGTGTTTTATATCAAAATGGAGTTACTTTATCTAATTGGATTTCTTCTGGTAATGATATTTATAATACTAATTCAAGTAATGTTGGTATTAATAATTCAACACCTTCATATAATTTAGATGTAGATGGAGATATTAACTTAACTGGTGTTTTATATCAAAATGGAGTCACTGTTGATTCTACTATTTGGGCTTCTTCTGGTAATGATATTTATAATACTAATTCTGGTAATACACATATTAGAATAGAAGATATAAATGCTATAACTGTTAATACTAATAGAAGTGTATTTATTGGTAAAGAGAACATATGGAATAAGACAGAAGTATCTGGGATTAATGAGAGTTTAATTTTGACAACTAATAATTCATATGCTGCCAATAAATATATATTAGGTATATGGGAAGATGCTCTTAATTGTCATCAAATTGGGTTAGAGTTTGATTATTATAATGGTTCCGGTAATATTGGTTCAACACATTCAAGAATTAATATTGTTGGAAATGGAACTAGCGGACAAACTATTAATGGAGAATCAACAGTTACAACTTGTAGTTTTTTAAGTAATGGTAATGTTGGTATTGGTACTAAGACTCCAAGTTATAATCTAGAAGTTAATGGAACTTTTCAAGTAAATGGTAATAATGGATTTTCTGGCGCAGTTGTTGCTTTTACTGGAGAAAGAAATGGAATTATTACACCATTAGCAAGATATAGTTATGGTAATAGTTGTACTAGTAATTATGGCCCTTCAATGATTAAAGATGGAACTGTTATTGGAATATCTTTTAGTTCTACTACACCAGCAGCAGCAACTATTAAATTATATAAAAATAATAGTTCTACATCAACTGTTCTCACATTTGGAACATTTTCACCACCAAATAATATTTTTTTGGATTCTGCTTATACTACAACAAGTCATAATTTTTTAGCAGGAGATACAATAAATCTAAGATTAACATCATTATTGGGTGGAACTATTACTGATTCAATAGTAACTTTCTTTGTAAGATATAATTAATAAACTAAAAATAAATAAACATTATTCATATTTTTGAATAAAAAATATTAAAATTGATTTATATTATATTTATAATTCAAAACTAATTATTAAAACATTAACCTAATTTTTCAATAATTCACTTACACTTTTAAAAACTTTCTTTACAACTTATATAGAAAATGGCAAAAGGTAAAAGAGCAAGAAGATTAAAAAATAAATCTGAAGATTATGAACAAAGACATTGTAATTCTTGTGGGCAACCAATTAATCAAAATTGTTTCAATTCTGATAAAATGACTGGAAAATGTGGAAAATGTTACAGAACAGATTTAAAAGAAAATGTTAGAAGAAAAGCATCAAAGAAACAAGTAAGAATAAGAAATCAAGAAAGAGCAGTTAAAACATATTTAATGTCTTATTAATATTTAATTTTTTAAAAACAATCATATATAATGGACTTATTTTCTTTAATATTAAAATTGAATAATATTATAATATTAATATATATATTGATATTATGCCTATTCCTATTTTTACTATTGTTATTGTTTGTAGTATTTGTATTGGACCACCTGTATTACGTAAAGCAAGTAAAACTATTAATAAAATACGCTCTCGTATTTATACTAAACTTTATCACAAACAATTTATTAAAAATACACGAAAAACTAAACAAGAAAAAGATGATTGTGTTATATGTATGGATAACTATTCTGAAAATCATAAATGTTCTGAATTATATTGTGGTCATAAATTTCATCATTCTTGTATTCTTGAATGGATGAACGAAAAAAAGACTTGTCCTTTATGCAATACTGGTTTTATGTTGGTATCTGGTGAAATTTATGGTAAAGAAAAACTTGAATATGATTCTTTTTATTCTCAATTTGAAGATAACTAATTTTTCAATAATTAGCTTTTATATAATATCTTTTCATATTATATAAAAATGAAGAAATACACATTAAGAATTGTTCCTAGTAATAAAAAAATTGCTGATTTATATCGTAATCATAATCATTATAATGCAGGCGACTCAGGGCTTGATTTATTTGCCCCAACCGAATTATTAGTTAAATCCGGAGAAACTGAAAAACTTTCATTCGGAATTTCTTGTGAATTAATTTGTGAAGACGGTGATAAAACTTATAATGTTTCATACTTAATGCTTCCAAGAAGTTCAATGGGAAGTAAAACTCCACTTCGTCTTGCAAACAGTATAGGCCTTATTGATGCTTTTTACAAAGGACCTATCCAAGCAACTATTGATAACATTAAAGATACAGATTATATCATTAATGAAAATACAAGATTATTTCAATTAGTAACACCTGATTTAACCCCTTTTCATAAAGTTGAAATTGTTAAAGAGTTTTCAAATAAAATTAATAGAGGAGGTGGATTCGGTTCAACTGGTAAATAACTAAAAATTATTGAAAACTTCTTCCGCCTTATTTAAAGTTTCTTGACTACCTTGTTCACATATTTCACTTAATTTACAACAATCTATTCGTCCATTGATATTATAAGTATTATCAATATGATGATGAATGACATAATTAAATTGATTGGAAAGAAAAATATTATTTAATGTATTAACTTCTGTTGCTAATTTCAACATTTTTAACTTAATAATACTACGTTTTAACAAAGACATTTTAATTATTTAGATATTTTAAATAATTAAATAAATTTTAGAAAATATTTTAATATTATTAATATTTATTTAAGTATTTTGAAAACTTTTTTTCAGTTTTATCTGATAAATTTTGTGTATCTTTTATCATTCTCCAATTTACTTTATTTTTTACTTTTTGTAAAAATGAATCAGAAAATGTATAATTATGATATCTAATAACATTCCAATCAACTTTATTCTTATATTTTAACAATAATTTTTCTGGTAAATCTTGCCATTCAGACATAACTTCCCAATCAAGTTTATTTTTATAATGTTCTATAAATTTAGGTGATAATTGTTCATCTCCTGAAAGAGTATCCCAAAATTCTCCTTCTGATAAATCTTTATATGCTTTTTTGTATTTTAAATATTCTACTCCATGAACTTGTTTCTTTAATATATTTCTTATATCTTTTGGTAATGCTCTTGTTAAAGATTTTACACCTGGTGATTTCTTTTTTTGAACTTTTTTCTTCTGAACTTTTTTCTTTGGTGGAGATTTCCCTGTTACGAATTTTGGTAAAACTCTTTTCTTTTTTTTTGGTGTTTTTTTCTTTGCTGGTGATTTTGATTTTAAACAATGTTTCATCAATTCTGCTTTTTTCATTTTACTATAACCTTTAATTCCTTTTGATTTACATATTTTTTTTAACTCTGCGACGGTATATTTCATATATATATAATATATGTACATAATATTATTATTATAAAATAAACGTATTTTAATTACTATCACAAAGCAACATATCACTATGACTACTACTAATATCACTACTTAATACTGATACACCATCAAATATTACTTGTTCTATTTGAACACTTCTTTTTAATACTTGTTCCTTTAATTTTTTTATTAATATTAATAATAAATATGAACCTAAACCAAAGAAAATACCATATGATATTGAAAATGTAAAAGGCATCATTATTATTGTTAAAAATGCTGGTAATGCTATTTCGTATTTTTCCCATTCTATTTCTTTACATTGTCTCATCATGAGAGTTCCTATAAAAATTGTTATCGCAGCTGTTGAACAATTCGGCAAACTATTAAAAATCGGTGATATTATTATTGATAATCCAAATAATATTGCTGTTATTACTGCTGTTAATCCTGTTCTTCCTCCTACTAATACTCCTGCTACTGATTCAATATGAATAATTATTGGCGAACACCCTAATAATGATGCTACCATTGTTCCTATTGATGATGATAATAAAGCCCATTTTGTTCTACTTTTTGATTCTGTTAATCCACCGATTTTTGTTATTGCGAATATTACACCACTTACATCAAGAATTAATACTGATATGAATGAAAACATTACACTTAATATTGTTGTAATTGGTAAATGTAAGAACTTCATTAAAATATTATGATTAATTACTTCTGTCATATCGTTAAAACTTGGAATTGCTACGAAATGATCTAACCAATCATCACTTATTATAAAATATAATAATGCGGTTGTTCCAATACTTATTATCATACTACCTTTTATATGATTCATTTCTAATATTGTTATCAAGAATAAGTTTAAAAAGAATAACCAAATACGCCAATCACCTAAATCTCCAAGCGCTAAAATTGAAGAACCATCTGATGGACTAATTATTATATTCGCTGATGTTAAACCTACTAATGATAGAAATAAACCTATTCCTACTATTGTTGATAATTTCATAAACTTTGGTATATTATCTATTATCAATGGTGTTATTTTCAATAATGTTAATATAAATACTATTAATCCACTACAAAATATCATAAATAACCCTAAATTATAATCATTATTTACTTCTTTCATTACACTATATGAAAAATATGCTGATAAACCTACTCCTGGAGCAGCTCCAATTGGAACATTACCTATTATTCCTGCTATTAATGTAGCAAACATTGTTGCCATACAAGTTGCTGATGAAGCATATTGTATTGGTATTCCAGATTTTGATAATATTGTTGGATTACAAGCCATTATATAAGACATTGCTAAAAAATTAACTACACCAGCATAGATTTCTGTTTTTATTGTTGAACCTCTTTCTGTTATTTTAAAATATTTATCTATTATATTTTTTGGTTGTGGTTCTAATATTTCTTCTTCATTATCTATTATTAATACTGAAATTACTTCTTCTCTTTCTTCTTCTAATAATTTGTAATCCATAATTATAAATTATTAGAAATATATAATTCAATTTTAAATATTTTCTAATGAACTTTCTATATCATTATCCACAAATATATCATCATTCATTTGTGATTCTATATCTATTGTTTGTGTTTCTTTTTTCTTTTTTCTATATAATCGTTTTCTATATCTATTATTAAATATTAATAATATTGCTGTTGCTATTGAAGCAACCAATCCTATTTCATATTCTTCTACACCGGCTGACATTCCGACTCCTGCAGATAGCCACAATGAAGCAGCACTATTTATTCCTTTTATAAAATTATTTGATTTGTATACTGTTGCACTTCCAAGAAAACCCATTCCAGACACTATTTGGGCAGCTACTCTTGCTACATCACCATTTTCTTCATCATTTTTTTGAAACTCTACTGATAACATTGTAAATACACAAGAACCCATTGATACTAATATATGAGTTGTTACACCACCAGGATGCGAATGCCATTCTCTTTCAAGTGCTAAAACTAAACTAAATAAAATTGCCATTACTAACTTGATAAATGATAGGTAAAATCTTTCAAAATCAAACATAATTAATATATTATTATATTTTTTTTTATTTAAACCAACTTACTAATATTATTCTTTTTTGAATACGATATCTTTAATTAACATTACCATCCATATCTTTCAGTTGGACCCATCGTTTCTCTACATTCTACTGTATGAATACATAATTTTCTGTTAAATGAAGAGGTTATAATATAATCTTTTACTCCCATTGTATCTGCTGTTATAAATAAAACATCTGTTTTTCCATTATTTACTACATAAGTATCTTCTTCGTCTTTATCTGGTGATTGAATAGAAATATATTCATAGCTTGACCTACCACAACCCCATATAGCATCATTTAATTCGTCTTCATATTTCTTAAAATTGTTTATATGTTTCATTTGATTTATATAATTTAATATTATATCTTCTAGGTCTTTTGGTAGTGAATTCATTTTATTAATATTAAATATAAAACAAATTTTAATATTTTTTATATTTAATTTAATAAATATTTGGAAATTTAGAATTTTGTTTGTTTAATATATAATATGAATAATCAAGTTAGAGTTAAGATTTTTTTTCCTGGATATACTTCTGAAGGTAGTAAAAAATCTATTTGTAGAACATTTGGTATTGAAAACTTTACATATAAACATATATATTTTGTGAATGATAATAATTATACACATGTAATTATCATTAATTATTATAATAATAAAATTATACCAAAAATAAAAGGAAATATTCCTAAAGAAAATATTTTAGGTATTGCGTGGGAACCTCCTATATTTTTACCTAAAAATCAAGAGTTTAAAGATTATGCTACAAAGCGTATTGGTAAATTCTTATTTGGAGCAAATCTCAATAATTTTCCTAAATGTTTTATTGGTCATTATGGTTTTATTTCACATATACCACTTCAATCTAAGCCTGAAAAAACAAAATTTATGTCTATTATCGTTTCAAATAAAAAACATCAAGAAGGTCATAAATATAGACATACATTAGTTCAAGCTATATTAAAAACTGATTTAGATATTCATATTTATGGTCGTGGTGCTAACCTATATCATGGTGATAGAATTAAAGGAAAATTTAAATTACCAGAACTACCTTATAAAGATTATAATTTTACTATTGCAGTTGAAAATAAACGATATAATCATTATATTAGTGAAAAATTTTCAAATTCTATTTCTTTAAATTGTATTCCTATATATTATGGTGCTCGGTGTATAAAAAACTACTTTGGAGATAATTGTCATATCAAATTAACTGGTGTTATAAATGATGATATTAAACTTTTACAAGATATTTCTAATAATAAAGAAAAATATTTACTTAATTTAGATACTGCTAGAAATCATATTTTAAATGGTAATGCTTCATTACCTGTTTTTTTATCTAAACATTGGAAAAAATAAGAATTAACTAAAAAACTGATTATATTTCTCATTATCATTATTTTTCTTAGATTTTAATTCTTCTATGTCTTTTTTTAATTCTTTTACTTCATTCATTAATGATTTTAATTCTTGTAATTTTTCTTTTAATTCTCTTATTGATAAATCGCCTAATAATATATCTCCATCATCTGTTATTTCTACACTCATTTTATATTTATAATTATTATAAATATAAAAATTATTTCTTAATTAAACGATTTAATCATTTATGATATGAATAATTTAAAAACCATAATCTTTTTTGAACTCTTGATACAGCAACATAAAGAGCACGAGTCAAGTTCTTTATTGAGGTTTTATTACACATATAAATATTATCGTAATCTATTATTACATTTTCATATGTTGAACCCTGGCTTTTATAAACAGTTATTGCATAAGAATATGCTACTGGTAAATTATATTTATTTTCTAAATCACAAATACTTTCAAACATTTCATTAAATATAAACTTCTTTTCTCTATTTCTACTTGATAAAGCAGCATAACTACAATTATGATTTTTCATCTCTACTCTATTACAACTCTTACAAAAGAATCTTTTCTTTATATATTGTCTTACTTTCATATAACATCCTTGACATATCTTTTCTTTATCATTATAATATGTTTTAAATGATGTTCTTTTCTCATTACAAAACTCACATTTACAACTTGGTTTTGATGTAAACTTTGCTCTATTTGGATTGAACCCAAAGAAATCTTTTACACACTTCTTTAATATCTTTGTCATTAATTCAAATGTTGGTAAATGTTCTTTACCTATTTGATATAATTGTGTTGGATCTCCTTCTAATTCTAATTTTTGTAATAAAAACATTCTTGAAAATAAACCTAAGAATGATACTCTTTCCATTATATCATATTTTACCGACTTTACCTTTGCTTCATCTGTATTATGATATGTTATTGAATCTAACATATAAGTATTCTCAAAGATTATTTCCTCACCTTCTAAATATAAATATCTATCAATATAAATATTATCCTTCGTATAAATCATATTTCTCACTTGATTATTTAATCTGTCTCTTCGTTTATTTGAATATGTTAATATTTTTGGTTTATTCTCTTTTATAAAATCTATTATATTTTCATCATTTAATAATTCTTTATCTGTTATTACTTTTACATTTTTACTTAAATCTTTCTTTGTTAATGTAAATTTAAACTTATTATTTATTACACATTTCTTTGCTTTATTAATGATTTTTGTTATCTTTTCATCATCTGTTCTTTCATTTCCTTTTAATAAAAAGTATTCTGTTACATCTGTAAATACTGGTGATAAGTAATTTAATTCTTTTAATTCACCACTTGTATCTACATATGATAATTGATTTCTATCACCCATATATATTATTTTTGTTTTTGGATATTGTTCTAATAACTTTTGAAATAAATTATATTTCTCTGGGTCTAACATTGATACTTCATCTAATATTATTAAATCCTTCTTATTTGGTTTAAAACTTGGATCATGTTTTTGTAATTCTATTTGTTCTTTCATCATCTCAGTCATTACTGATTTATTCCATATTATTTCAAACCTTTGATTACCTTCTTCATCATATGTTCTCTTTGATTTAAAAAAACTATGAATTGTATTATATGATATACTTCTATCTTTATTCATATGTTTTTTATATTTTACAAAAGCATCACTATCATTATTTAATAACTGTTGAATTGTTTTTCTTAATACTTTCTTTGCAGCATTCGTTGGTGCTATGAAATGTAAATTACAAGAATTAAAATATTTCTTTAATATTAATTTCAATAAAGTATATGATACACAAAATGTCTTACCTGCTCCACCTTCACCTTCTAATAAAAATTGTTTCTTATCTTCTTTATTCTTTATGAATTTTATTAGTTTATTAAATAATTTTACTTGTCTTGGTTTTAATTTCATTTTGAATTGAATAATAGCTAATATATAATTACTATTCAATTTTAATATCTATTTTATTTTATGATATTTATTTCATATTATCTTCAAGAGTTTTTATTATAAAATTAGTTTCTTCTTCGTCATCTACTAATATTATCTTTTTATTATCATCACTTATTTCTTTATTATTTATTTCTTCTATTTTTTTTATACTTATGCTCGCATGAGCTATAAACGTTCCTAATATCATAAATTCATTTCTTTTTTTCATTAATTTTTGAGATATTTTTGATTCATTATCTTTTTCCCATTCTTTATTAAGCAACTCATGATTTTTATACATTTGTTTTTCAAACTCATTTATTAATACTTGACAATATGTTTTCATTTTTAATATATCTAGTTTATCTTCTTCCATTATAATTTTAATAAATATATTTATTTTGATGTGGTATATTTATAAATCTCAAATTTATGTTTGTCATATAAATCTTTTACTTCTTTTCTATTATTTAAAGTTTCTTTTCTAATCTGTTCACTAAATTTTGAATGAATATCTAATTGTTCTTTTTTATAATTCTCATCTGCTTCTGTTAGATTATTTATACATTCTTTTGCTCCTCTATTATATGTTATTGGCAATCTTCTTATTCTATTATTAATATTCTGTTTATAAATTGCTGCAATCCAATCTGTTCCATTAAAATTTTTCCCTAATGTAGACCGTTCATTTGTTATTCGCAATGTTCTATTCTCTTCTTTTTCAATATATATTCTATCTAATATTAATTGACATCTTTCTAAATCTGTTAATTGATTGTTTGCTAATTCATGTAAAAAATCATGATCAAATAAAATTGCTTCTTTACCAAAAACATTTAAGTTAATATTATTTATTGTTTTATTATCATTTAAAGTATTATTAGTTGTGTTATTATTATTATTTGTTGTATTGATATTATTATTTGTTGTATTTCCATTACCATTTTTACTTTCTAATTGTTTTTTTAATTCTTTTATTAATTCATCTTTCTCATTTTCTTTTTTCTTAACTTTACAATACTTATCAATGTGCCTTTTTAAATTATCTTTTCTTTTAAATGTCTTTGAACAATACTCACAATTATGTTCCTTTTTTATATCTTTTTCTATACTTTGTGAGGGTTTTTGGATATTTGTGAGGGTTTTGTGAGGGTTTTGTGAGGGTTTGTGAGGGTTTTGTGCGGTTTTTAGATATTCATTTTTATTCTTTAAATGTTTTTTGGTTTTACAATGTCGTATCCAATTATTTTGATACTTTATTGACTTATTACAATAAGAACAATGACCTGTATATATTTCCATCTTATAATATATAGTAATATTTTATTTTTATATCATTTTTGGATGTAAAAAGGATGTAAAAAAGGATGTAAAAGGATGTAAAAGGATGTAGATTTCCCTCACAGTTTTGAGAGAGAGAGAGAGGAGTTGTAATTTTTCCATATGTTTTGGAAAAATAATGCAATAATGAAACCTTGGATAAAATATGGATACAT
>PIVQ01001625.1 GCA_003354055.1 Desulfobacteraceae bacterium
ACTACTACTACTACTACTACTACTACTACTACTACTACTACTACTACTACTACTACTACTACTACTACTACTCTTTGTTTGACTTGACTCAGAACAACACGCCATCTGAAGGTCACGCGGAGCCGCATACGCAAGCGCACACCTACCGCGCCGCCAACTAGACGGTTTAAGCGTGCCGCCTAAGCAATAGAGATACGTACGAATTACTTAATACGTGAGCCTCCCGACTGACGGGAGGCGGGCAGGGCCCGACATTACCCGCGGACCCTGGCCGTGAAACTCGGCAGCAGTGCCAGAGTGCGGTACACCTTACTTAAACGAAGGGGTGCACTTCACACAAAAAGAAAAGCTAGATGGAGGTTGATCCATGGTCATCCTGGTCCAGCTGGTCTGGCTGCCTTTCCGTGGTCAGGCTGGTCTGGCCTGCCTTCCCGTGGTCTAACAGCAAACGCACTTAGGCGTAGCTGCCGCCGAAAAATTGTGGTGCTCAGCGATAGGCCGCCGCCACTCATGCAGGAGGCTACTAGAGATAAACAACCGGGATCGGAGCAAACAATACGATGTACCCCACCGCGCCCGAGGAAAGGGGCCGCGACGCGACGACTGGACCCACGCCAGGGAAGCGAGGGCCAGATCAAGTCGCACCTTTGCCAAGGGCGGCTCGGTGGCGCAGCCCGCAAGGACTACACCACCCAGAGCCGAACAGACAAGCGGTGAGGCACATGCACAGATGGAGAAAATCCCGCGTTTATCCTAGCCTTCTCACTCATCCGTCCCGTAATGGTTCGACCCGTTCTTCAAACG
>PIVQ01001626.1 GCA_003354055.1 Desulfobacteraceae bacterium
TACCCGGAGTATGACCTGCTCTCCGACAAGCCTGTGGGGTGTAACATAGAGGTTACTTTCAAAATGAACTGTACAGTCTTTATAAACCGTTCGATATATGCGGTAGGAGGTATCAAACGCTTGATGAGGCCTTGGATTTAAATGGGGCTGTTCTCTTTTAAAACGGGTACTTATTTTTTCATGGGTGGTACCATGTATCCTCTCGTCTTTTTTGATAATCCATGACCAAAGATCCTTGTTGGCCGTGATCAAGTTCACATATCCATATCCCCGCCAGAATCCCTCACGGATAAAGGTATAAGGTCTCTCGACCTTACCTTTTACCCAGGCGGCATAGGCTGGTGCAACTTTGGGGGCAAACCCGTAATGGAATGCAAATCCGATCAGGGTTGAGTTGAACTTATGTTTACCGGCTAGCTTGGCGATGTATACATTCTTCATCCGGTCATAAAGAATCTGATCCGGGACGCCGGCGAAGTATTCAAAGGCATGAATATGGCAGTCAAGGAAGTTGGGCATGTCACATTTTTCAATCAACTCTGTATAAATTTTCCGGGAATACCCCAGAATCATAGAAAACAGATAAAGCTTTTTGATACTGCCGTCAGGAAGTTCGACCTGGAACTCTCCAAAGTCTACTTGGGCCTGGTGGGCAGGATCCGTTTCAAACCGCATATAAGCAATTTTTTGCTTGTGCTTTTTCAGTTTCCCTACCTTGCGCTTGACGGTTTCATAGCTGCCAGCATATCCCTGGTTGACAAGACGGTCGTATATCCAAGTGGCGGTATAATATTCATCTTCGTC
>PIVQ01000787.1 GCA_003354055.1 Desulfobacteraceae bacterium
CGGCCAGAAACAGGCTGTTTACCTTTTCCCAGTTGATGATGTCAAAAAAGGCATTGATATAGTCGGGTCGTCGGTTCTGATATTTGAGATAATAGGCATGCTCCCAGACATCCAGGCCCAGAACCGGGGTTTTACCTGCACTGACCGGGCTGTCCTGGTTGGGGGTTGTTACAATGGATAATTTCCCCTGGTCTGCGGTGAGCCAGGTCCATCCGGAGCCGAACAGGAGTGTTGCTTTGGTGGCGAACTCGGATTTGAACTCCCCAAAACTGCCGAAATCCCTGTCAATGGTCTCAAGTACAGCGCCGCCAAGGGGCACATTTTTTTTGAGCAGGGGCCAGAAAAAGCTGTGGTTGGAATGGCCGCCCCCGTGGTTTCTGACAGCAGTACGGATCTCTTCCGGCACGCGGGTCAGGTCTGAAATCAGCTCATTCACCCCAATTTCGGCAAGGCTGTCATGGCCGCTTAAGGCGGCATTGAGCTTATCCACATAGGTTTGATGGTGCTTGGTATGATGGATTTCCATGGTTTTGGCATCAATAAAAGGTTCCAGCGCATCATAGTCATATCCAAGGGTTGGTAAGGAATGGGTCATGATATAACCTCCATATATATAGACGCAGCGTGATAACTGCGGTTGAATCGTTGCGTTGCAAGCGAATAATACGGACTTGCACGCTTAGTTGGAATAAAGAGTAAGCATTCGGAGGTCTAAGTCAATATGGGCAAATAAAGTTAGTTTAAGAAAACTTATCGATTGAGACTCCCTTGCCTCAGACTTGTTTCAACCGGATGAGCACCACCCCGCCCCTTGCGTAATCAAAGAGTCGGAACACCCCGCCGTAATGTGTGGAGATCCCTTTGTAGAAGGTATGAAAGGAAATTTTATAGGGGCGCGGTTGAGAGGGGTCCACGTCAAGGATGGTCACCTGTCCTGTGACCGGATCAAAACCGCCCACAGGGGAAATATGGGGGATATTCAGCTCCCGGACAAAACTGCCCTGGTCAAAATGGGTAATGAGCAGGCAATTGTCCCGGGTCTGGAAATCTTTTAGAAGGGTAAGCAGTCGTCTCTTTACCCTTGAGGCATCCCGGCCGCCTCTGGCCTGGATTACCTCCACGCAGGCATCGGATAATCCATAGGCATCCAGGCTGGCGCGGACCACATCTCCTAAGATATTCAAGGGAAGTCCCCGCCGGCCCTTGTATCCGTTTGGTCCCATACGTTCTTTCCAATGGGCAGCCCTGACCCTTTCCAGGATGGCGCGCTGGGTCAAAGGACTTGCCTGGATTCCCCGGGTCTTTTCTATGAGTGCGTTGACGGACGACACCACAGAGGCCACGGAGCAGGAAGATTCGTGGAATTGTTTGACATGGTGGCGGAACAGTCCTGCCCTGATGGTGTTTCCGGTTTTCTCTTCTGGTCCCGGAGAGAAGCGGATGGCCTGGTTACGGCCAAAACAGCCGGTACGGCTCAGCCAATGGAAATAGTATCTCAGGATGAGATAGGTCCGTATGGAATATTTGTAAACTGTCATCATGGGCAGATTTCCTGTTCACCGTGGTTCGTTTCAATATCCCAATATCTGCCCGGATCGGGAATTGTCAATGATGAAAATGCTATGCAGGGTTTCCATCGGAGGATTGGCGGCCTATGGTTTTTCAGGAATGGGATAGGTTGCGTCACCGATTTTAAGTACCAGGCCCTGGTCTGTTTCATCCAGATGCCCGGCCAGTTTAGCAAGGGCGTGTGGGCTGAACCTGATCAAATGATCCGGGGCATGAAAAAAAAGACTGTCGTCTTTTATAAATAAAGTGTCCGGGTCCAGAGTGATTTTTTTGCCGATATTCAGGACCAGGTTAACGTCGTCGCCGATCCGAATATCCACAGCGAACACTGCCGTGTCTTCACAGGGGAAATACACTTTTTCTATCATCTCATCAACGGTTTGACTCAGGAAGTATCCCTGGTCGTCTTTCTGGATGGAACGGTTAAAATAGCTGATAATTTTGGGGTGTTCAAATCGGCCGTGTTCATTGCGCCAGATTCCGTTTTTATCCATCCAGAATACGGCGTTTTCCTTAGGAATAACATTGATTTTTTTTTTCGAACCCATGGCCCCGTTTCCTTCATGATGAAAAGTGTACAAATTTAAGCTGTTTATGTATCTTAAAATCCGGATAAGTACAAGGTGGTGATGCAAAGGTGTGACGGCGGGTGTGTCGACCGCAGACCCGTCGAGCGAAGACCCATCGAACACAACTCCGTTGATGCGATTCTTCCCTGTCCAAAAAAAACGGACTAGTTTTCCCGGAGCATGTCATTGATAAGGGCTATATAATCTGTATTCCTGCAGGGTTTGGACAGGTGATCCATTTTGGGATCTTTCTCCTTGAGTCCTTTGATGGATTCGAGAAATTCGATATTACCGGATATGAATACCACAGGTACCTTAGGATCTTTTTCTCTGATATGACGATATACATCCATCCCGCTTATATGACCCGGCAGCAGATAGTCCAGACTGACCAGATCATAGGGCTGCTCTGAAAACAGGTCCATGGCCGCCTGTCCGGTCTCGGCAATATCCACCCGGTGGTGGCAGGGGGCCTGGGAGAGGATCTTTTGCTGGACATTGGAAATGGAAGGCTCATCTTCCACCACAAGAATGTGTTTTTCCTTTGCAGGGCTTGCCTTGTATATGGTTTGGATTTCCTCACAGGTCAACTCTTTTCTGATTATGGGAAGTCTGATGGAGAATACAGTCCCTGACCCCTCTTCTGAGACAAGGCCGATGGTCCCCTTATGCTGTTCAATATATTTTTTCACGTTTGCCATGCCATAGCCTGTTCCCTTGATTGCAGGCTTGTATGCCCCCTTGAAATCACGGCTTCCCTTGAGGGTGAATGCAGGGTCGTAAATTCGTTCAATCTGGTCCATGGGGATACCACAGCCATTGTCCATGATATCAAGGCAGATAAGTGTGTCAGATGCAAAACTTGCAATTTTGATACAGGGGGATTTTGCCAGGCTCACCGCATGGATGGCATTTTGTAAAAGGTTGACCAATACATGCTCAATCATTCCCGGATCTGCCAGCAGATCCGGAATGCCCGGGCTGTGGGTTTGAATGACCTGGATGCCATCCAGATCTTTTTTCAACAGGTCAACCACCAGATGAATCGTTTTTGTAAGGTTGAAAAAGGTCTGTTTGGGTTCCTGGGCCTTGGCAAAGGCCACAAGATTTTTGGTTAAGCTTCTTCCCTGGAGGGTTTGATTGAATATCAGTTCCAGTGTTTCCCTGATCCCA
>PIVQ01001627.1 GCA_003354055.1 Desulfobacteraceae bacterium
TCGCTGAGCAGCATCATGCCCTCGGGTTTAAGGCCGTTAAAAACCGCCGGAGAGTTTTTCTGGGAGGGATCCAGCACCACCAGGATGCCCGGATTATAGATCTGGGTTTTCTCCCTTATGGGGGTGTCTGCGAACCTGCCGAATGCCGTTACCGGCGCACCGCGCCGCTCAAATCCGAACATGGGAAAGCTGGAACCAAACATTCCGGTTCTTACAAATGCATTGGCCAGGATCTTGGCGGTGGTCACAACCCCCTGGCCGCCCCTGCCGTGGAATCTGACTTCACTCATCATTGGCCTTCTCCTTCGTTAGTTACTACTTCATCCGGAAGCCTGCATTCGGCGTCTAAAAGGCTTAAGCCGCCAAGAAGGCAGTATTCGTAATCAATGTCATCCTGAAGTATCTGATGGTCCTCTTCCGTGAGGCGGGCAAACTTTTTCATCATCCCGGTATAGGTGCTCACGGGCTTGGGCTTTTTAACGGTTTTGGTCATACGAAGCTTACCGTTTGTAGCTTCCCAGAGAGGAAAATAATTGGTTTTCACGGCCTGCCTGCAGATCCCGATGGTATCGGAAGGATCCGCACCCCAGCCCGTGGGACAGGGGGCAAAGACGTGGAGGAAGACAAATCCGCGCTCCTTGGCCTCTTTTGCCTTCAGCAGTTTCTTGGCAAGATCATCAAGGTCGCTCAGGGTGGCAGTGGCGGCATAGGGAATCTTATGCATGGCCATTTTGAGCCCCAGGTTCATGCGCCGCAGATTTTTGCCCCTGGAGGCAGACCCGTAAGGCGTTGTTGTGGTGGT
>PIVQ01001628.1 GCA_003354055.1 Desulfobacteraceae bacterium
TTGAGAAGTTAGCCTATAACTGCAAGGTCAGGTCAATTGTTCAGCTAAAAAGGGAGTGCAAATATGCTTTCAGATCTCTTCAGGCCCATTCGAATCGGGCGTATGGAGGTTAAGAATCGTCTTCTCATGTCTGCCATGAGCATTAATTTCGGTGTGGATGATAATTGCCATGTCACGGATCAGCTCATTGAGTATTTTGTGGCTCGGGCCAGGGGCGGGGCAGGTATGATGCTGGTAGGGGGCGGCAGCGTCCATCCCGGTGGGCAGGAACTGCCGGATCTGCCTCAGATGTACGATGATTCATGTATCCCGACCCTGAAAAAAATGGTGGCGCGGGTAAAAGCCTATGATACCTGCTTCGGGGTTCAGCTTATGCACGGGGGCAGGCAGTCCTATCTGCCTGAGAAAGTGGCGCCTTCCGCCATTCCTGCTCCTGCCGTCGTAAAAGGCGAGGTAAGGGCATTGGAAATTGCAGAAATCAAGGAACTGGCAGACTGTTTTGGAGAATCGGCCCGGCGCTGCCGGGAGGCCGGGTTTGACTTTATTGAAATTCACGGGGCGCACGGGTATTTGATCAACCAGTTTCTGGCGCCCAATTCCAATATCCGAACAGATGAGTACGGCGGCAGCTTTGAGAACCGGACCCGGTTTTTGTTTGAGATCATGGATGCCATAAAGGAAAAGGCTGGTGAGGATTTTCCGGTGGGGATCCGCATAAACGGTAACGACTATATTGAAAACGGCTGGGAGTTGAAGGATACGGTTCGTCTGGCACCGCTGCTGGAAAAGGCCGGGGCGGTTT
>PIVQ01001629.1 GCA_003354055.1 Desulfobacteraceae bacterium
ACAAGTTCCCTGGTCTTTCCTTTGTAGGTGACAATAATTTTTTCTTTTCCCTGATCTGCTTTGTCTACTTCCGGTAAAATAAATGAAAATGATTCCATGAATCCTCTCTTTTTCTTTTTAGTTAAAGTTTTTTTTTAAGAGTCCAAAGCGAACACCGGACAAGAAAATACCCCCAGACAGACCTTCCGGCAGAATACCGTTGCTGAAGATATTAGATTTGTATTAAAAAAATGTCAGTAGAATATTTATGTACTGAAATGTTTTCCATACGAAATATTCTAACACAGAATTAACATGTGGAAAATAGTTTTGTCAAGGTCGGATTTTTCCCTGGCTAAATCTTGCTTAAATACTGGCGTAATTGTTTGAAAAATAGGTATAAATTACTGGTCGAAAGAGAACAGGTGTGACTGGGTGGTGGATGGATTTTAAAAAAAAATGCGGAAAAACGCAACTCAGATTTGGTTATAACTCTTCGTTGGTTCCCATCAACCCCTCTTCAGGGTGCATGACATGTTTGGGAGGGTGGGTAGCAGGTGCGGCCGGGTTGGTCTGGCCGAGCATGTCCACCAGGAGTTCAAGCCCCCAGAGGATCATGGAGACATCTTCGCTTTTCATACTCTCCAGTTTCTCAATAAACTGATGATGGATTGGGGTAGGAGCGTCTTCAATAAAGGTGAGGCCATCTTCGGTAATTTCCACATGGACCTGGCGGCGGTCCTTGGAGATTCTCACCCGCTGGACCAGTTTTCGTTTTTCCAGTCGGTCAATAATGCCGGTGACGGTGCTGTTGTTGATGAA
>PIVQ01000003.1 GCA_003354055.1 Desulfobacteraceae bacterium
ATCGTTTCCTTGTCCTCCGCCTCCTTAACCGTCAGAATGCATTTACTGTTAAGTGATTCTATAAGAAAATCATCTTCTGCCGCCATTCTGTGCTGAACTATGATGACAGGGCATGGAAACGCTTTCGGAAACATGGGAAGGATGGTGTGAAGCGCCTTAAAGCCTCCGGCTGACACCCCTATAGCCACCCCCTGAAAATCGTATTTCATCTCTTCTCCTTAGGAGGCAGTTTATCTTTTCTCTGGAAAATCCTGTGTTTTTTAACCACCGGAACAAAAGAATCGGCAATACCGGAAAAATCTATGCTCTCCTTGCTCCCCAGACAGAGGAAACCATGGGTACGCAGACTGGTTTTAAAGAGGGCAAAAACTTTTTCTTGAAGCTCTCTATTAAAATATATCAGCACATTCCTGCACAGAATCAGATTCATCTCCCCGAATACACTGTCTACAGTCAGATTATGATTTGCAAAAACAATATTCTTCTTTAGAGACCTATCAATAATCACTGAATTATAATCGGCATGATAGTAAGTTCCAAAGGATAATTTCCCTCCGGCCTTTTGATAATTTGATGTACTGTCTTTTATATTATCAGCAGAATATATCCCTTTTTGTGCGGCTTCAAGAACCTTATCATTAAAGTCTGTGGCGTAAATCAGACATTTTTCGTACAATCCCTCCTCTTTGAGCATAATGGCCAGAGAATATACCTCTTCACCTGTGGAGACCCCTACCGACCAGATTTTGATATGGGGAAACGTCTTAAGGTATGGCACCACTTTTTTCCTTAACGATAGAAAGAACAATGGGTCACGGAACATTTCTGTGACATTTACCGAAAGACTGTGAAGAAAAGTGTTAAAAAAAGCTTTGTCATGGATAATGCGCGGGATCATCTGAGAAATATGGTTCAGGCCTGTATCCGACAGATACTTTTTTACTCTGCGGGTAAGGGATGCATCGGCATACTGTCTGAAATCATACCCATACTTAAGGAAAACCGCTTCCATGAGAACCTTTATTTCGATGTCTTCAGTATCCATATTGTTCTCTTATCCATTAGGAATAGAGCCAAACCCTGAGCATGGTCAGAAGTTTTGACGTATCAACCGGTTTGGAAAGGTAATCGTTTGCCCCGCATTTAATGCACTGCTCACGATCAGATTCCATTGCCTTTGCCGTTAAGGCAAGGATGGGAAGATCTTTAAACTCTTTTTGTTTCCTGATTCTTTTCATGGTCTCATACCCGTCCATTACAGGCATCATGATATCCATCAGAACAATATCCGGCTTTTTATCCTCTTTAAGAATATCAAGGGCTTTTTGTCCATTATTTGCTATCATAACTTCCATGCCCCTGGATTTTAAAAATTTGTTAAGGGCAAATGCATTGCGCATATCATCATCAACCAATAGTACTGTTTTCCCGGGCAGTATGGATTCCCGATCCCTTAAATTCTGAATCATCTTTTGGTGATTTACCGGCATATCGTTTTCCACCCGGTGCATGAAAAGGGCTGTTTCATCTAAAAGCCGTTCCATAGACGCAGCACTTTTTAAAACAATGCTGGAAGAGTATCTTTCAAGCTTTTGGGTTTCTTCAATACTTAAATCCCGGCCTGTAAAAATAATGACCGGAATTTTCTCCAGAACAGGGTCGGTATTTATAATATCCAGCAGCTCAAACCCCGTGATATCGGGCAGACCAAGATCAAGAATCATGCAGTCGAATTTTTGTTTTTTTAAGAGAGCGATTGCCTTTTCGCCTGTATCAGCAGCCATGGCGTGGATGTCATTGGTTTTCATAAGCTTGAGTATGCTTGACCGAAGTTCTTCGTTGTCCTCGACAATAAGCAGTTCCTTTACATTGCTTGCCAGGACACTTTCAATCCTATTAAACGCCTTTTGCAGGCCTTTTGTATCAACAGGCTTGGTAAGGTATCCCACAGCTCCCTTTTCAAGACCCTGCCTGGTATTGTCAAAAGCAGACATGATATGCACGGGAATATGTCGTGTGGCCGGATTATTCTTCAATTCATTTAAAACCGCCCACCCGTCCACCCCGGGCAGTCCGATATCAAGGATAATGGCTGTGGGTTGATGTTCAATAACGTATTTAATCCCTGTTTCACCGTCAGATGCAACAATGCTTTCATAACCGTTTTTCTGGAAAAAATTGGCAAGGATAGCGGCAAATTCATTGTCGTCTTCAATGATCAGCATTGTTTTGGAATGGGAGTATACGATTTTTTCCGAACCGTTTTCTTTTTGGTTTTTGTCGGGTTCAGGGACTTGCCTTGTTTCGGGTTTACTGACAGATTCGGACGGTAATGAAGTTTTCTCAGCAGTATCAGCATCAGCAGTGTCTGCAGCCTCAGCAGCGTCAGCAGCGTCAGCAGCGTCAGCGTAGATTTCCGGAATATAAAGAGTAAACACAGTTCCTTTCCCAGGTGTACTCTCAGCGCGCAGCTCTCCTCCGATAAGAACGGCAAGTTCCCAAGATATGGACAGCCCCAGACCTGTCCCGCCGTGGCGTCTGCTGATGGATCCGTCAACCTGTTTGAATGCCTCAAATATAAGCTGCAGCTGATCTTCGGGGATACCCGGCCCGGTGTCTGCAATGGAAATAGCGATTGTTTTTTCCCGATCCCGGTCTTTTGAGCCAAATTGTACTTCAATATCGGGCCTTGAAACCATTAGAGTGACAGCGCCTTTTTCAGTGAATTTAATGGCATTTCCCACAAGGTTTCTGATGATCTGGTTTAACCTGTGTTCATCTGTAGTGATTGCTTTTGGCAGGGCCTCTTTTATATCTATGTTAAAATCAATCCCCTTCTCTTTTGCCATATGCAAAAATTCTGTTTTGCAATTGGTGCAAAGGCTTTCAATGCGGATCGTTGAGATACTCAGCTCAATTTTTTTTGCCTCAATTTTTGAAAGATCAAGAATGTCATTGATCAGGCGCAGAAGATTCTGACCACTCCTGTGAATGGATGCCGCAGATTCCACCTGATCCGGAGTAAGATTTTTCTCGTCATTTTCCGATAGCATATTTGCGAGGATAAGCAGGCTGTTGAGCGGGGTTCGAAGCTCGTGGGACATGTTGGCAAGAAATTCCGATTTATATCGGGTTGCAAGTTCCAGCTGTTTTGCCTTCTCTTCAACCTCTCTTTGCTTTACCTGAAGGGAGGCATTTTTCGCCTCTATCTCATCTTTATGGGTTTCAAGGATTTCGGTCTTTTCTTCAAGCTCTTCATTGCTTGCCTGCAACTCTTCCTGCTGGAGCTGAAGCTTTGCCTCTGATTCCTTTAAAATGCTGGTCTGTTCTTCAAGCTCTTCATTTGCGGCTTTGAGTTCTTCCTGCTGCTCCTGAAGTTCCTGGGATTGTTTTTTAGTCTGGTCCAAAAGTGCTTCCAGTTTTTTATTAAACATGGCTGTATTTAATGCAACCGCCAGAATATTTCCTGCAAGTTCAATAAAATCAATCTCAAGTTCTGTAAAAGCCGTGACTATACCCAGTTCAATAACCCCCTTGACATCTTTCTCATAGACAAGGGGAAGAACAAGAATATTTTTAGGGACAGCATTGCCCAGGGAGGATTCAACCTTTATATAATCACGGGGCACATCTGTAAAAAGAATGCGTTCCTTTTCAAGAACGGCCTGCCCTGCAAGACCCTCTCCCGGTTTAAACCGGTTAACAAGTCCTTTTCGCTCCCTGAAGGCATAATTTGTTACCAGGGTGAATTCATCTTTTTCAGACTCCCTGACAAAAAAGGTACCCACCTGAGCGCCAACATATTTTGCAATAAATGTGAGGGATTTTTGACAGAGGTCTGTCAGATCCCTTTCACCGCTCAGGGTATTGTTCAGATCGGCCTGGCCTGTTTTCAGCCAGTCCTGGCTGGTTGTTTTCACATTGGCTTCTTCAAGGGTGGAAAGCATCCTGTTCAGGGATAAGGCAAGATCATCCCGGCTTGAGTCCGGGGTAAATCGAAAAGAATACTTCTTGTTATTGACGGCATCCTGTAAATCATTGAAAAGCAGCCGATATTTTGACTCACTTTTCTTAAGGGATATGGCCGACTCATTGATCTGCTCAAGCATGGCATTGAATCTTTCTGCAAAAAAACTGATCTCATCTCTGGATTTTAAATCAGCCCTGACATCCATATCACCTTTCTTATAGGCATCAAGCACACCAACCAGGTAGCTCATGGGGCGGGTAATTGATTTGGCAAGAACAAAACAAATTAAAAAAAAGATACCGCCGCCAATCCCTGCGACAGCAACGGCAAATCCCACTATTTTACGAACACCCGAAAGGATATCATTTTGTGTGACAAAAACCGCAAGATAGCTATCAGCCTCAAACCCACCGGTCTTTTTAAAACTTAGTTGTTTTTTTGAAGCCAGTATCAGCGGTTTGGCTATCACATATTCTTTGCCCCGTTCAGTTATTATCCCCTTATTTTCTTTAATTTCATTATTTATTATTTTTTCTAGGGACCGGTTGTATGGAAGCTGACGGTTTATGTACTGCCGGGAAGAATGGCTGAGAATATTTTCCGTGTTCGTATCCACCAGGGCAATATAACTGCTTTTGAATCTGTTTTCGGTCATCTGGGTATGCATCTGGTCAATCATGTTCTGGACAATTGACCAGTCAAGGTAGGCAAGAAAAAAACCATTAGGCTTTCCTGAAGAATTTTGTGTCCTGAAACTGTAAACAGCCGTATATTCACTTTGGCCTGATTCCTTTAAAAAAGGATTTTTTATAAAGCTGATTTGGTGATCATTTTCCTTTCCCATTCCTGCGGCTTCGCTGACGATGGTCCCCTTAAATGCTTCAATCTCTTTTAGACCTTTGTTTAAGGGAGAAGTTGCCGCCTCAAGGATAATTCCGTTTTCATCCGTAATCATGAGCAAGAGAAATTCCGGACGGCTTTTTATCATAGAAACCAAATGGTCTTTCAACTCTTCAAGTGTATTAAACTCAATTGCCATGCCAAAAAGGTCATTTTCAGTCCAGTTGATAAAAAGCGTTTCATTGGCATTAAAATATGTGTTCAATTTGTCGGCACAATTTTGGCTGGAAAGTTCCATCAATCGCGTTGCGGTTTGAAGCGTGTTGTTCCGGGTGGGATAATAGTTTATAAGCACAACTGCAATCATGGGAATGATGGCGACAAAAAAACCGATAAAAATCTTGGCCCTGATGGTTCCTGAAAAAAGATTACCAATATTGATTTTTTTCACTTTCTCCTCCGGCCTTGTTGTTATGGTAAGACAGGGTAATTATCGAGGACTGTTCGTTCCGGTTAATCCGGCAGCTTTTCTAATTCGGTCGGTTTGCTCGCCTTTACCCGCACAGCATTCCACTCATCTCTTGTGCGGACAGCTTCGTTTCCCGGCATCATCCCAATAATTTCAAAGTAATCCATATTAAATACGTCTTTTGTAACTTCAGCTTTAGATTTGCATTTGACGGTATAAACACTCTGGACAGACTGGTGGTCAAAAGTACGCCAGATTTGTTCATCTTTTAAGGAAGTATACCGGTGTCCTTCGAGGCTCCTGATCACGGCAGTTGAATCAAAGGATTGAGCACTTTCAACAGCATACTTGTATTGATACAAAATGGTATAGGCTGATGCGCCTGACGTAGAGGGATATCTATTAAATTTTTTTGCAAATGTTTCAACAAATTCTTTTCCCTTGGCATAGTCATACTGATAAGGCACCTTCCAGCACCAGGGGAGAGTGCCGATGACGCCTTCCATGACCTTTGGACCGCTGTTATCCGCCATACCCAGGGTAAGGCTCGGCACTATGATCTGAATCTTATTTTTCAGCCCGAGAATAGTGGCCTGTCGTATTGCTGTGCTCATATCCTGTCCAAAAAGAACCAGGACCAGGACATCCGGCTTCATCATCCTGGCAAAGAGGATCGCTTTTTTTAGATCTTTTTCCGTTGCATCCGGAAAAGGCGTCTTTATACCTTTGTATCTGATATTGTCCTTAGTTCCTGAAAAATGTCTCACAGAAGCTTCCGTGGTATGACCCCATGTGTAATCTGCGGTGATGTAAAAGTATTTCTTTGTCTGGGCAGGAAAATATTTTTTAAGATGGGTTCCGATGGCTTTGGCACCCATCCAGGCATTGTAGCATTCACGAAATGTATGGCGATGGGCATCGATCCCCGTGGTTGTTGTTGAATAGGTCAGGGTAGCGAAAAATACGACTTTTTTCTCCTGGCATATCTGACTTGCAGCCACGGCAACACTGCTGGCAGACCCGCCAAAAACCATTTTCACCTGCTCGTTGTCAATCAGATCCGATACATTGGAAATGGTTGTATCGACCCTAGACTTAGAATCCCGCCAGACCAAATCGATTTTGTGCCCCAGAATACCGCCATCCGCATTGATCTCATCCCTTGCAAGCTCTGCAGCCCTGAACTGATCCAGCCCCTGGACAGAATAAGGACCGGTTTCGGGGTAGTTCAGGCCGATTTTTACTATTCTGTTTTCCGAGTTCACAGCAAAGGCGGGAAACAAAATAATTGTAACCGCTGTTAAAAGTATAAATAGTCTTCTCCAGGAGACCTCCAGCTGATTTATGATCTGTGTATTTTTTTTCGGCCTTACGATCTCAACCACGCGCATAAACGCTTGCCTCCTTGGTTTATATTGAAACCATCTGTCGTGCTGTTATTATGACCTTTGAAGACAAATCATTACCGCTAAAATCGCTTATTCTTGATATCAGAATGTCAATGTATTACGACGACAAACTATACGAATTAGAGATCAATTCAGTTCGTCACGGTATTTCCTTATCTAATATTTGTATCCAAATTCAAGCGTGAAGTCAAGAAACGAGGCACCGCCCGGCAATCAACTGGCTTTCAGCAGATTGGGTTAAGCCGTATAGAAAAGAATCAGTTAAGCCCTTTTTTTATGAGTATTTCCATGTTGGATATTATACCTTCAATAACCTGTTCGGTGTTTTCAACAGCCTCAAAAAGGTTGCCGCTGTTATGCAGGGAAATAATGCCGTGCAGCTGGCTCCAGAGCTGAATCGTGACCAGCTCATTATCAACGTCTGCATACCCCGGGTGCTCATGGGTATACTCATTTATGATGGATTCGGCATAGCCGATCACAAGAAGAGAGGTTTGCTTTTCTGTCGTTGCAATGGCCTCCATGGGGGTACCGATATAGTCCTGGTATTTGGGTGCCATCAAAGAAAACATTAAATGGTAATAGTGGGGGTTTTTGATTCCATAATCCAGATAAGCCCGGACAAGTGCCATCACACGGTCAAAAGGGTCGGTTGCCTTATCCGTGTTTGTTTTTAAAGCATCGTACAGATTGTTATATCCATGAATGATCAGCTCATTGTAGAGTTCATCTTTATTTTGATAATAATTATAAATATTTGCCGCAGTCATGCCCATGTGCTTGCCGATTTTGCTCATGGACAGATTGTCATATCCTTCATCGATCAATATACAAAGGGCCTTTTCCAGAATGCTTAGCTTAACCTGCCTTACCTCGCTTTCAGGTCTTGCCGGTCTTGGCATGGTTGTTCTCCTTTAGGGTTCAATTTCCTGTCAGATACCTGTTATCAACATACCAGTTAAATGCATCATCAACCATCTGGGCAACCGGTACGACCTTGTAATCTAACTCATTTACCGCTTTTGAGCTATCATAAAAGGCATTAACAGACATGTAATTGGCCAGCCCGGGATCAACATCAGGGGCTTTGTTGGTAATGATCGACAGGGTCTGCATCATATAGCCGTAAGCAATCAAAAGCCACTTCGGCATGACAAAACCAGGGGCATTTTTGCCAAATTTTTCAGCAATCGCCTGGAACAGATCCCGGTATAGGATATTTTCTCCGGCACAGATATACCCCTGGCCGGATTCACCGGTCAGGGCAGCTGCAATGTGTGCCTTTGCCACCTGGGTAACATGGCCGAAACTGACCCCGCCTTTGGGACTGCCCGGGACCTTTCCATCTCTGAGATCAAAAAACAGACGGCCGTATTGCAGGGTGAAGTCAAGGGGGCCCATCATGCTGCCGGGATAAATCACGACAACTTCCAGGCCTTTATGGGTATACGCGGTAACACGCGCCTCACCTTCCCTTTTGGTATCGGCATAGTTATATCCGATTCCTGCATAGTTGTAATCATCCCAGGTTTCATCAGCAATACCGTTCGGGTTGTATCCCAGAACATCTATGGTACTTGTGTGGACAAGCCGTTTGACCCCCATCTTTAAACAGCTCTTTGCAACATTTTCCGCACCAATTACATTGATCCGCCGCTGGATATCAAATCTCTTTTTCCACCACGAGGTATCCCCGGCCACATGAAACACATAATCACAGCCGCTTACTGCATTTTCAATATCGTTGTAGTTTGTAATATCCCCGTAAACGACCTCAATGGGAAGGTAACTGATATACGTTGCATTTGAGTCAGGTAAACCGAATGCGCGGATTTTCCACCCTTGGTTATAAAGTTCATGGACCAGATTTGTTCCAAGAAAACCTGTGGCACCTGTAACAAGACATTTCATTGCATCTCCCCCTTTATCGCTTCTGTTTCTGGGTTTTCCGTATGGTGCGGTCTATAAAAAAATCTATTATTCCGGGGCACCACCGCTTCAAATAATAGGTTAACTTTGCATCAAATCCCGGGATGATCATCTTACGGCCTTTTACGATCCCTTTGATAAGATCCTTTGCCACCTGGTCCGGTCCTAAGATACCGGCACTTTCGGAAATGGCCTGTGTTTCTTTTGGTTTTGTCTGGTTTTCGACCTCAAACCCCGGGGTTTGGGTATCGGGCGGGCAGAGTACTAAAACATCTATGTTGAATCGTTTAAGTTCGCTTCGAAGTGCCTCGGAAAGCCCTATTATCCCAAATTTTGAGGCAGCATAATCCGTATATCCGAAAATCCCCAGATAGCCGACAACAGAGGATGTATTAACAATAGTGCCTCCGTTTTTTTTCATGTGGGGCAAGGAGGCTGCAACCGTATTCCATATGCCGAACAGATTTATTTTCATTGTTTCTTCGAACTGTGCATAGGAGATGGATTCAAAATAGTCAGGATATGCCCGGCCCGCGCAATTTATCAGAATATCCGGGGCACCGTAATTTTCAACCGTTTTTCCTATGACCCTATCAACCTCATCATGACGCGCAATATCCACAGACTGCCAGACAACCATCTGGTTGTTGCTCCGTCGGCTACTGCTCCGTCGGGTATTGCTCCGTCTTTGCGTTTCAATTTGAGTTACCGCTTTTTGCAGCGTTTTTTCCCCCCTGGCAAAGATAAAGAGATGAGCGCCTAAACCTGCCAGTTGCCGGGCTGCGGAAAGTCCGATACCTGATGATCCTCCAAAAATATAAACATTTTTACCTTCAAATGAATTGTTTTTCACCCCACCTCCCAATTTACTATTAATTATAAGGTCTTATATTAATTTAATACTATTTAATTAATACCATTAAATTAATAGGTCAAGAGTTTTTTATAATATATTTGAACGGTGGGCGACGGTTGGCAGAGAAATTCTATTCTTGACTTTTCAACCCCGATCATGGCATAAATCTCATTTTTTCTTTGAAACCAGACCTTTACTACTTTCTATACCATGAGCACACAATATCTTCTTACACCAGGTCAACGCTGGATGTCCGAAGCTGAGCCCGAGCTTGGCATGGGTATCCTTGTTTTCCATGACAAACGCACCTTGAAAATTGACTTTCCCGGCGGAGACTGCACCCGTCAATACAGCCTGAAAGCGGCGCCGGTCAGACGGGTGAAATTTAAAACCGGTGACCGGGTTTCTACCCTGGACGGCCGGGAAATTGTGATTGAAACGGCAGATGAGACCCAAGGGATAATGATTTACGCGGGAGAGGATGTCAAGGTAAGCGAAAGTGATCTGGCCCCCTTCATGGAGATCTCCCTGCCCCAGGAACGGATGCTGGCAGGGCTTTCCGGATCATCCAAACTATTTGATCTTCGCCGGGAGATCCGCTTCAAACAGGCCGCGTATGACACCTCCCCTGCCAAAGGTTTTTTAGGCGGGCAGGTTGATCTGATTCCCCATCAATTTTATATCGCCGACCAGGTCAGCCGCCGGTACTTTCCACGGGTGCTGCTATCGGATGAAACAGGGTTGGGAAAGACCATTGAAGCCGGGCTGATCCTTCACAGACTCCTGGTGCTCTCACAGATTCGGCGGGTATTGATCATTGTACCGGATACCCTGGTCCATCAATGGTTTATTGAATTTTACAGGAAGTTCAACTTTAAGTTCAGACTCTTTGACGAGGCATATTGCCTGGAATCGGAGCTGGGCGACCCGGATATGAACCCGTTTTCAGGAGACCAGCAGGGAATCTGCAGTCAGTCATTTATTCAAAATTCGGCAAGAAGGCAGGATCAGATTCTGAGTGCAGGCTGGGATATGGTGGTCATGGACGAGGCCCATCATATGACGGATAAGCCGGAGTTCCATACCTTTATGCAGCACTTAGGTCGTCAGACCCGGGGCCTTATGCTGCTCACGGCCACACCGGAGCAAATGGGAATCAAAACCCACTTTGCCCAGCTTCAGCTGCTGGATCCTGACCGATATTATGACCTGGATGCCTATGTCCTGGAGGCAAAGACTTACGAGGCCACAGCCAAGACTGTAAGGCAACGTCTGGATGGGGGTAAATCAGTTGACAGGCTTCTGGATAGCTTTGGTCCGGGCCGGGTAATTTTCAGAAACAGACGGGCAACCATCAAAGGATTTCCGAACCGCAAGGTCTGCCTTGTTCCCTTAACCGGAACTCCCGAACAGATCCGTCAAATCAACCTGGAAAGCCGACGAGAAATCCGCAGGAAAACTATAAATGAGGTGGACTCGTCCCGGAAGAACCAGATACCCGACCTGACAGATGACCCCAGAGTTATTTATCTTGCCGGACTTGCAAAAAAGATCAAGCCCGAAAAAATTCTGGTCATCTGTTCATCCAAAGAAATAGCCGAAGCTATCGATAAAGGAATTCAAACCCGCATTTCCATTGATGTAACCCGGTTTGACGAAACCATGACTCTGCTCCAGCGGGACCGGAATGCCGCCTGGTTTGCCAGAGATAAAGGCGCCAGACTCCTGGTCTGTTCCGAGATCGGAAGCGAGGGCAGAAACTTCCAGTTTGTTCACCATCTGTTTCTCTTTGACCTGCCCATGAATCCAGAGCTTCTGGAGCAACGGATCGGCCGGGTTGACCGCATCGGTCAGAAAAGCGACATTTCCATTCATGTTCCCTACGTCTGCAGCAGTATTCAGGAGATCCTCGCCCAATGGTATGCCAAGGGACTTGGCCTTCTTGCAGCCAATATAAACGGACTTCACTCCATCTTCACACAGTTTGAACCCCGCCTGACGCAGCTGATCCAAAAAGTAAAGGAAGATGGGCACATTGATCAGGATGAATTATCCGCCTTAACAACCCAGGCGGCAGATCACACCCAGACCACCCAAAACCTGCTGGACCGGGGAAAACACATCCTGGTGGAACTCAACTCTTTCAAATCAGAACCAGCCTACGATCTCATTGGCGCCGTACAAAGTCTGGACCAAGACTCGGGACTGGCACAATTGATGGAAACCCTGCTGGACCACTACGGGGTGGACATGGAGCCGATTGTTGAGAAACCGGGTGAGGAAATCATCTCTCTGACCGTGGACAGGATTGCGGATGAACAATTTCCCGCCCTGCCCCGCGGCGGGGAAATTGCCACCTTTGACCGGGCAACCGCCATTGCCAGGGAAGAGGTAAATTTTATGACCTGGGACCATCCCTATGTAAATCAGATGCTGGACTTTTTCCTTACCCGGGGTGAGGGTATGGCAGCAACGGCATTGCTGAAAGATGCAGATGCGCCCGGACTGTTCCTGGAAACCCTTTTTGTTCTGGAGATTCCTGAGATAGAACAGATTCCCAATGCAGGTTTATTTATTCCCACCCGGCCCATCCATATCCGGGTGGATCACAGCGGAACCCCTGTTCCGGATGAGAATCTGCCTGAAGATTTTCATAACAGACTTGAACCTGACCACCCGTCATGGTTCATGGATATGGAACCTGTAAAAAATCAACTGCTGCCGGATCTTCTGAAAAAAAGCCAGGAACTGGCTGAATCATCCGCCCTGGGTATGAAATCCTGTGCCATTGAGACCCTGTCCTGGACACTGGGCAAAGAAATTGAACGGCTCTGTGAGCTTAAAAAGGTAAATCCAGACATTACGGATCAGGAAATTGAGGCAGCCCGGATTGAAGAAGTCACATTAACCGACAAATTATCCAGGGCAAGGATACGATTGGATGCAGTCCGGCTGATCCGGGCAGAGGCCTGAAGAAAAGCGAGGACCGCGAGAACAACAAAAGGTAACACTCAGCCGTACTAATTATTAAAAACTGAGCTTTAATAATAGTCCAACCATGCTTTTGTGCTACCTGTGCCACTGTAAAACCTTGGGACAAATCGGCATTTAGGAAATTTGGCAGTGCTGCCATTTTTCCTAAATGATAATGAATTGTCTTCTGATCCATCCCTTTTCTGGAATAAATATCTTCATCTTGAAGGTCTTTGTACCAACCAGTGATTTTAGATTTCATTCCCCCCCAGGGTGAACGCCTGTAGATCCCGACCACCGAACCGGACAATCCAGAAGAATTGCCCTATTAGAGCGCAGATAAAATCAGGGTTTGCAGGATCAATCAGTATCTGAGTATGAAATGTATGCTTCCAAGGTGCACAATAATGATATTATCGATCGTCTGACTCATATCCTTGTTTGATTCAGGGGCGGCCATGATATCTCGGTCTGGAAAGGGTGCAGGATTTGAAGTTCTCGCATAAGAAATCCGGCAACTGGAGATGCTATGGTGTTAAAGAACAGAATTGGGCGTGACATTCAAATATTCCGGTGGATTAAGGACTCAGGTTAATGATATTTACTCAAATTTATGTACATTAAACTCTTGATTTTTCAATGGTTATCCTACTGAATTTAACAAAGAAAAAATTTTAAAACAAGTATACAAATAATTATAATATCAGTATCATAAATCAAAAGATTGAATGCTTTTTAGACGTCTAAAAATGTAACAAACTCGTTTTTAAGATTACCCTAACCTTGAAAGGAGATTGTCATGGATAATAGTGTCTATAAGATAATTGAAGTCGTAGGATTTTCTGAAAAATCCTGGGAAGAAGCCGCCAAAACAGCCATTTCAACTTTTGATAGTTCTGTCCGTGATATGCGTGTGGCCGAGGTTATCAAGATGGATATGCGCTTGGAGGATAACAGGATTGTCGGATACCGCACCAAACTGAAAGTCTCGTTTAAGCTGGAATAAACAATCAAATAAAAATGCCACTCAAAATAGCACTTTCTGTTTCGAATTGATTTTACCCCTGGGGTGTGCGTGATTACATAATTGTCTTTGTCCTAACGTAAAGAACGAAGGGTATCCACATTTTTCCTGTGTGCAGGTTCCTCATGTTAAGGAAAAGCCTAAAGGTAATATTGGGCACCAACTTTTGAACTAATGGTTCAAAGTCTAATTAAGCAACACGACATTTTTGGGGTAACTTCAGCAAATGGGTGTGCTCTTATTCTGTATTGTTCGACTTTAAAAAAATACCTGTTTTTACTTGAACACATTACAATAATAGGACGCTTTTTATGCAAATATCGATTACGTTTAAAAATATCAAATCATCAGATAACTTAAAATCTCATACTCATGAAAAATTCAATAAATTAGACAAGATGTTTGATAATCCAGCAGATGCACATGTTGTTTTATCGGTGGAAAAAATATGCCATATCGCTGAGATAAGCCTAACCTGCGGAAAAATAAAAATTCATGCGAAAGAAGAATCTGAGAAGAACATGTATTCGGCCATCGATACACTTTTCGATAAGGTGAAATTGCAAATCAAAAAACATACAGAGAAACTTAAACGTCATTTGTCTGGGGATAAATTTAGCATCAAAAATGATTTCCCGGATTTTATTTCCTCAGATAATTTGGTTGAAAATTCGCTTGACGTGTAAACTGATGGCCTGATTCAGGTTTTATGAAAATCATCGTCCAAGCTAAGCCTGGAGTTCTACTATAGAATTGGGAATAGGCTTATTTGTTTAATTCGTAAAGGGGGTCAACACCACGCTGAACGTGGTCAAGGTTCGACGCTTTTTGACAGATTTGAAGAAAAACCTTTCCCTGTCCAAAATTACAACAGGAAAGATTATACAGATAAGTTTACCATCCCTCTGTTCGATACGAAGCGAGTGATGCTATATTGAGAATTGCTGAATGGGTACCCTATTCGTATTCTTTCAGATAATTTAAGAATTGATCTGCAGGCATGGGGGCGGCAAAATAGTAGCCCTGAATCTGGTCACACTCGCTGGCTTTAAGAAATTCGAGTTGGGGCAATTCTTCAACCCCTTCTGCCACCGTGGTCAAATTCAGGTGTCTGGCCATGGAAATGATTGTGGTAACCATGGTGTTTGAATCCGCATCCCCGGGAATATCATCGATAAAGCTCTTATCGATTTTCAAAGTTGAAATGGGGAATATCCTAAGATAAGACAGGGACGAAAATCCTGTACCAAAGTCATCAATGCTGACCCTGATTCCCATGTCATGAAGAGCACCAAAAATTTCTTTGGCCTTTTCCACATTGCCCATGACTGAACTTTCGGTAATTTCAAGTTCCAGACACTCGGCAGGAATCTGATGACGGGCCAGACTGGCACGGACCTGCCCCACAAGATCCACATCCTTTACCTGTCGAGAAGAAATATTCACGGCAATGCTGAAATAGCGGTTCAGGACCTTTGACCATTCCTTGGCCATGGCACAGGCCTCATCCAGTATCCACTCTCCCATGGGATTGATCAGCCCTGTTTCCTCTGCCAGAGGAATAAACTCCATTGGAGATATCAATCCCTTTTCCGGATGGTTCCACCGGATAAGGGCTTCGGCGCCGCAAATTTTATTAGCGGCAATATCCACCTTTGGCTGAAAATAGAGAGAAAACTCCTGCCTTGTCAGGGCCAACCTTAAATCCACCTCCATTTCTACACGTCTTGCCACCTGCTGGTTCAGTTCCGCGGTGAAAAACGCATATCTGCCCTTACCCACCTCCTTGGACCTGTACATGGCCATGTCGGCATTGGCAATCAGAGTATCCGGATCTGTACCATCATCGGGACAGGTGGTCACCCCGATACTGACCCCCAGAAAAAACTCCTTGTTGTCAATAACAAAGGAGTCATGGAGACAATTTCGGATCCGTTCAATAATATTGATGATAACGTCTGTTTCATTGGTGTCCGGAATAAGAACTATAAATTCATCACCACCATACCGGGCCACCGTGTCCTGCTCCCTCACACTTTCCAGCAATCGTGCGGCCAGTTGCTGAAGCAAAAGATCTCCCTTGGCATGGCCCAGGGTGTCATTCACATGCTTGAAATCATCCATATCCAGGAAAATCAGGGACAGACCGTGGTTTTCCCTTGAAACCCTGCGCACGGACATGTCAATCCTGTCCCGAAGCAGGGTGCGGTTGGGAAGCCCTGTAAGCGCATCGTAATTGGCCTGAAACTTAAGCTGATCCTCCCGAGCCCTTATATCGGACAGATCATTGAACACCGACATATACCTGACCGGCTCTCCCTGCCTGTTTGTAATGGCGGTAATCGACAACCACTCCGGATAAGCCTCTCCGTTTTTACGCCGGTTCCAGATTTCACCGGACCAATGCCCGTCCCGATCCAAAGCCGCCCACATCTCCCGGTAAAATTGTCGGTCATGGCGGTCTGATTTAAGAAGGCTTGGCTTCTGACCGATGGCTTCGGCCTCGGTGTATCCGGTGATAGTGGTAAAACCCTTGTTCACAAATTGAATAGTACCGTCACGGCCGGTGACGACCACGCCTTCCATCGCATTGTCAAATACTTTGCTGGCCAGTTCAATCTCATCTTTAAATTTTTTCTGTTCTGTGACGTCCTGGACAATTCCGGCAATTTTACAGACATTTCCCAGCTCATCCAGCATAACCTCACCGATTTCATTAACAATTTTCTCCTGGCCGTCGTCTCTGACAATCCTGTACTCCAGGTCATAGGAAGATTTGGTTTCAATGGCACGGTCAATGGAAGTTTCCACATACTCCCGGTCTTCGGAATGGAGAATATCAATGAAATCCTGATAGCCCGGGCAGATATCATCTCCCCAACCGAAAATCGAATACAATTGGTCAGAACAGGAGATTCCCCGGGTATGGATATCCCGTTCGCAATCCCCGAGTTTGGCAATACGCTGGGCTTCCCTGAGACGGGCTTCATTGTTTTTTAATGCGGTTTCAGCCAGTTTCTGCTCTGAGATATCGGTTGAGGCACCAATGATACGAAACACCCTGCCATCCCCATCCTGAATCGGGCGGAGCCGGGTCAGCCAATATTTTTTACCGTCTGCATCTAGGCTTTCTTCCAGAAACTTAATCATCTTTTTCTCGCGGGCACATTGGGTCACTCTTTTTTTCAACAGCGCCAGTGCCCCGCTGTCCATCTTTCCCGAAAGGCAATCCAAAGACCTGCCTGCCACCCTGCCCTGGGCAATGTCCCGCAATGACTCATACTGCTGATTCACATTTTCAAACAGGGTCAGGTTGTTTTCCCTCACCGTCAGAACAAAGATGGCAATATCCACACCGTCAAATACGTTTTCAAGGAATTGTTCCTGGGCCACCAACCGGTTTTTATTCTTTCTTTGTCCGATGGCCACGGCCAGGGATTCAGCAACCTGTTCCATCAATTCGGTTTCATAACCGGCCCATTCTCTGGGTCTCAGGGAATAGACAAAAATCACCCCCATCATATGGCCGCCGTGTTGAAGAGGAGCGGCTAACCCTGCCCGGATTCCGGTGGCTTCCACAAACCGGCCTAAACCCTTTTTGTCCTCTGATTTTTGGGTATCGGTAAATGTATAGGGTTTGAAATCAGTCACTAGATCCCTGAAAAAAGGCCGGGCATTGGCCACATCAAGGGTGAGACCTGTAATATCAAGAGATTTGTCAGGCGCCTTGGCATAATCAATGGATAAGAGTGTGGCACCGGGGGTGACTTTGATATATGCTGCACCGCAGGATTTAAAAATGCCCAGAAGCTGTTCCAGCACCTGGTTGATAGTATAGGCTGTGGTCTTATCCTGGATAATGCAATTGGATATGGTGCTGAGAACCATGAGCCGGTTCTGGCTGTTTGTAAGTTCTAAAGTTCTTTCGCTGACCAGAGATTCAAGATTCCTGCGGTGATCGGACAACTCAGCCTCCACCTGTTTAAGCCGGGTAATATCATTGCCCACGCAGAGAATTTCGATCAGATTACCGTCATCATCACGGATCCCCTTGTTGGACCAGGAAATCCAAACCCTTGATCCGTCTTTTTTTATGTTTTCATTGGTATGGTTGGCATAGGTTTTGAGATCTTCCAGTATGGCGTTCATACTCGTGGCTTCTGTACCGACAAAGGCGTCATCAGGCACAATGGTGTTCAGGAGAGAATGCCCCACAAGCTCGTCCTTTGTAAAACCGAAAAACGCAAGACCGAACGGGTTGACATAGGAAATTATCCCATTGCTGTCCAGGCTCAGGACAATGGTGTTAGCTGCCTCAACCAGCCCCTGGTAATTGGGGTTGCCAACAGAATTAATCGCCCGTTTTTCAGATTGTTTTATGTGGTCGGACTTATTGCCCATATCCCGTTATCCCGTCGGAATTTGTTAATTGCATTGCCTTGTTTAGGAATAGTTACAAAATAACTTGATCTAAATTGTTTCCAAAACCCCTTAAAAGACTGGGTATTTTGAAAACAAAAGATCAAGTAATTGTGGAGCCGATCCTTACGCATTCAATCCCGTTAAGATATCCTGGTAACTCATTCTATCCCGGTCTCTGTAAAATATCCCCACCCCAAAAGGCTGATTTTCAGCCGCCCGCATGGCAATTTCCATATTGTCTGCCTCCTGGCTAACTCTGAGGGGATGAACATTTTCCTTTAGATTCTTCCAGGTCCTGTTGCTTTTGTCAAATGTAACGCAGGGTGTAAGGATCTGGATAAAGGAAAATCCGCTGTGCCTTGTCCCCTGTTTGATGATCGCCTTCATGCCCTCCGGATCACCGGCATAGCCCCTGGCCACAAAGGAAGCGCCATAGGCCAGGGCCAGACGGATGGGGTTCAAAGGTGTATCCGGATTTCCCACCGGATGGGAGTTGGTCTTCTGCTCATACGGGGTTGTGGAGGAAGACTGGCCCTTGGTCAGGCCGTAAATGGAGTTGTCAAACATGATAAAGGTGATATCAATGTTTTTGCGGGCCACATGGGGAAGATGTCCCCCGCCGATGCCTAGGGCATCACCGTCACCGGCCACGGCAAATACAGTCAGGTCAGGCCGGGCCAGTTTCAGTCCCGATGCCACGGGAATGGATCTTCCGTGGAGGGTATGAAATCCATAGGAATTAACAAAAATAGGCGTCCGTCCCGAACAGCCGATCCCGCTCACCGTACAAATATTCTCATGCAAAAGTTCCATTTCCCGGCAAGCTTTGTAAAAGGCATCCATGATACCGAAATACCCGCATCCCGGACACCAGGTAGGCAGGTCGGAGGATCTGTACTGCAAAAAATCCCTGGCGCGAACCTGGTCCAGTTTTTCATCAAGGTATTCTGCATCCGCTGCTTGCGCGTAATTTGATTGAATTGTTTCCATTACATCTCCCTCATCTTATCAAGGATATCTTCTGCTGCCATGGGTCGGCCGGTGATAAAATTAAGCCGCTCGCAATGACGCTTGAGGATCTTTGTTGCGAAATCTGCAAACTGGCCCTGGAAGTTCAGTTCCGGTACCAGAATTTTCTCACATTGATCTGAAAATTCCTTAAGCTCTTTTTCGGGAAAGGGGTAGAGTATCATCGAGGAAAAAGATGCGGCATTGATCCCCTCCCTTTTAGCGGTGGCCACAGCCTCATGGGCGGCTCCGGCCGAAGAGCCCCAGGAGATAACGCCGATATCCGCCTTTTCCGACTGAAAGTCCGATATCACAGGGGCAGGTGTATCATTAAGCACTGAGGCATGCTTTTTGAACCTTTTCTTACTCATCTTCAAATGCCCCTTGTCGCTGTAATTGGGACGACCGTATTCATCGTGTTCCAGTCCGGTGTAAAAAGATATCCCGCCCGGTGTACCCGGAATGGCTCTGGGCGAAACCCCGTTGTCCGTGATTTTGTAACGCTGGTAATCCTTCAACGCCTCTTCATCAGGGGCGACATTGGCATTGAGCATCTCAGGTCCCGGCTTCTCCGGTACATCAATGTTCCGGATGGAATTGGACAGAAAGAAATCCAGAAGCAGTACCACCAGGGTCTGGTATTTCTCTGCGATATAGAGGGCCAGCACTGTGGCATCATAGCAGGAGGCGGTATCTGTCGGGGCCAGTACCACTCTCGGGCAATCTCCTGTGCCGCTGTACAGGGCCGCATTAAAGTCGCTTTGCTCGGTTTTCGTAGGAATGCCGGTTGACGGCCCGCCTCGCTGGGAGTTGACGATCACCGCCGGCACCTCAGCCATGACCGAAAGTCCTGTGAATTCCGTCATCAGGGCAAAGCCCGGCCCTGAGGTGGCGGTCATGGACCTGATACCGCCGTATCCGGCCCCGATCACCGCACCAATGGCAGAGATTTCATCCTCTGTCTGAAGCAGGGTTCCGCCATAGCCTGGCAATTCCTTACTCAAAATTTCCATAATCTTTGTAGCCGGGGTAATGGGATACCCTGCGTAGAATTTAAGATCTGCATCCAGAGCAGCTTTTGCCACCAGCTGGTTGCCGTTGATGATCAGTTTTTCCCCTTGAGGTTCCAGTTCAACCCCTTCAAAGGAAAACCCGTCCTGTTTCTCAATATTCTCTTTTGTCCAGTTAAACCCTTCAAGAAACGAGTTCACATTGGAATCGATAACAATCTGTTTCTTCTTGGCATACCTGGCTTTAATGGATTCGGTAAACCCTTTCTGGTCCATATGAAACAGGGCGGCAACGCTTCCTAAGGCCACCATGTTCCTTCCCCTCAGATTACCGGCGGCCTTCTGGGCCAGCATGGCCAGAGGCACACCATAGGGCACCACCGAGGGATCTACCCAGCCCAGAACACTTTTGTCCTCTTCGTGGGGTTTTGAAGGCTGGCTGTCGTAAATCAAAATCCCGCCCTGCTTCAGGGCAGATAACTGGGATATGGAATGGCCGTCGTTCAGGGCGATCAGAACATCCGCAAGTTTTCCCGGAGAGTTGATCACAGCAGAGGAGATCCTTGTGTGGGCCACGCACTTTCCAAAACCCCGGATCTCTGCCGGATAGGAATCAAAGGACATGATTTCAAACCCTTGGCCACTCATAAACCGGCTCAGGATTTCACCGGCTGAAATGGTTCCTTCACCTGCACTGCCGCAGATTTCAATAACGATGTTTATATCTTTCATAGATTGAACTTCCTTGTATTTGGATTCCGCCTATTTAAGGATCGGCTCCAAAATTACTTGATCTTTTGTTTTCAAAATACCCAGTCTTTTAAAGGGTTTTGGAAACAATTTAGATCAAGTTATTTTGTAACGATTCCTAAGCTTCCTCAATATCTTCCCACCAGGTGGTTTTAATCTTTACCCCTTCCAGATCAAAGTACTTCCTGCCCACGGATTCGATGACCTGATGATCGCCGAGCAGGTTCATGGCGGTCACTTCACCCTGAACTACGGCATTGGGCCAGCCGATGGAAGTGGTATAAGCATTGATATTGGGATTATAAATCTGTGCACAGCTGCCGCAGGCATAGATATCAGGATCATTGGTCTGCATGGTTTCATTGACCAGAATGCCGTGGTCAATGTCCAGACCGCATCCCCTTGCAAAGTCTACACTGGGTATCAAGCCGTTAAAGGAAAATACCATATCAACCTGTTTTTCTATTCCCTTTTGAGTTGAAATCCGAAACCCCGCTCCTGATTCTGTAACGGCTCTAATATCATCGTTTACCAAGAGTTCCACGGAAAGTCCTGACAGGGATTTTTCTATAACAGCCTCCATCTCATCGTTGAGATTAAAGGGCCAGAATGCATTGGGATAGATCAAAAGTGTGATCGTCTTTCCCATTTTGGCCAGCAGGCGCAGAAATTTAAACCCCACCAGATCGCCGCCAAAAATGAAAAAGTCATTGGCATTGCGGATCTCATCCTTGAATTCCATCACCTGATTATAACTGGAGATAAATTTCAGGCAATCTGCATAGGGCCTCATGGAGGGTAAAATCCTTGCCCTTGAACCGGATGCGATAATCAGCTTGGTATAATGGATCTCTTCCTTGTGATGAAGAAAAACCGTACGGGTTGCAGGGTCAATGCTGTCTACAGCCTGCCCCAGGCGAAGACGGATACCACTTTCGCTGTAGCTTGACAATTGCTTGACCATCAGATCCTGTGCTTTGATTTCGTCCAGGATATACCGGGTTAATTTAGGTTTGGAATAAAAGGGGACGGCCTCGTCCGAGACGATGGTAATCTTGGCGTCTTTATCCTTGTCCCGCAGGGTTACTGCGGCATGATTTCCGGCCGGCCCGTTCCCTATGATGACATAGTGGTCATTGGTTGGCATTCTTCCTCCGGTTTTTTTAATTACTCATCCACATCCATTTCAATCAATTCCGTTTTGGTCACTGAGATGCAGTCCATGGGACAGGCTGCATAACACTGGCCGCAACGGATGCAGGCATTGTTGTCAATGGTGATGGAGGTCACCTGGTTCCAATGAGAGGTTTGCCTGTATTCTCCGTAGGTACCGTCGGCATTCATGGGGATTGCCTCCACCATCTTGATACAGTCCTTGGGAGCGACATCTATACAGGCAGAACAATAGATGCACCGGAGAGGATCAATTTCATACTTTAAATTACACAGGTAGCATCGCTTGGATTCTTCATGGGCTTGGATCTCCTCATATCCGGTTTCCACCTCATTGGTAGCAGTGGCCAGACGATCGCCCATGTCAATAGTGTTCATGGGCACTTTTCCGATAAAGTCATAGGCTCTGGGGCGATCTGTCGACGCATGAGACTCAAGCCGTACCACCCGTTTTTTACGGGCCAGTCCGGTGAGATATTCATCCACGGCCAGGGCAGCTTTCCTTCCGCCGGCAATGGCTGAGATCACATCCGAAGATCCGGTCATAAAATCCCCGGCTGCGAAAAGGCCGTCAACAGACGTGGTATTCTTCTCGCGGTCCAGGCCGACAAGGTTCTTGGACAGGGCTGCGGGGTCCGGGGACTGGCCCAGAGCTGCGATCACACTGTCGCAGGGCACACAAAATTCCGAATTTTCAATGGGAACGGAAACCCGGTAGGGGGGGGTATCAATGGTTTCCAAACGGGTACGAGTGAATTCAATGCCGGTGACCCGGCCGTCAACCCCCATGATCTTCGCGGGCTGAACCAGGGTATGGGTCACGATCCCCTCAAACTGGGCCTCGTGTTTTTCCGTTTCGTCAATTCGCATATATTCCAGGGTTTTACGGATATTGATTTTCACATCCGCGGCCCCCAGGCGAATGGCTGATCTGGCGCAGTCCACAGCAGTAAACCCGGCACCGATGACCACCACGGTTTTTCCCACATAGGGTTCTTCGCCGGCATTGATCCGGGTCATGAAATCAAGGCCGTGATAAAAGTTTTCAAGTTCTTCCCCGTCTACGCCAAGTTCTCTGGGTTTGGTGCATCCGGTGGCCACCACCACGGCATCGAAATCTTTCTTTAATGACTCCAGGGTAAAATCCTGGCCCACGGTCTGATTGGATTTCAGCTCCACACCCAGACGAAGGACATTGTTGATCTCCATCATGAGCAGATCCCGGGGCAGCCTGAACTCCGGAATCCCGTACATGAGCATGCCGCCCGGTTTTTCCTGGGACTCGAAGATAACAGCCTTATGCCCCAGAATGGCCAGATCATGGGCCGCAGCCAGACCGGCCGGACCTGACCCCACCACGGCAACCGTCTTGCCCGTTGGCGCGTATAAACCCTCAAGAATACGGTGCATGGGAGATTTCAGGTCGGCACAGGACCGTTTTAAATGGCAGATCCCCACACTTTCTCCGTTATCCGGCTCACCATGACGACAGGCAGACTCACAGGGCCGTGAACAGATCCTGCCCAGCACACCGGGCAGGATATTGGCCCCACGGTTCAATTCGTAAGCCCTGCCGTAACGTTTTTCATTTATACAGCGGATGTAGCCCGGAATATTGGTTCTGGCAGGACAGGCATCCTGGCAGGGAACGCTTTTGGCCACTTGGCCAAAATCCCTGGGATCCGTAGAATAGGCGATCTGGGTTACTGAATGGGACGAGTAGATCTTTGTATTGTCCTGGCGTACTCTTTGTTCCTTGGAATATAGATCATTTTTCTTCAATGTTTACCCCATGATAAAAGTTGTAGAAAAAAGGAAAGACGAATATAAATTTAGCCTTTTCCAGCCTTTGTGTCAAAGAGTTTTCTTCTCTCTTTTTCCCTTAGGTATCGTTACAAAATAACTTGATCTATATTGTTCCCAAAACCCCTTAAAAGACTGGGTATTTTAAAAACAAAAAATCAAGTAATTTTGGAGCCGATCCTTAGGCGAATCGTGATATCTGCGGTGGATTCCCCTGTCTTAGGTGAAATAATTTATATGAATTAAATTTTCTTCAAAAGTCTGGTTTTGACCTGACTTGCAGAGGTCACTGCCGGAGGCTATCTAAAAGTGGATCAGCCTCGCTGAATTCACTGACCATGACGATGCGGTATCCGTATGTCGGGTCTGCCCTTTCGACAGTGGAGGTCTTATTTCCGGTAACCCTTGCCACCGTTGCCAGTCCCGCTTCAGCAAAGAGTTGAATGGTTTTATCTGCCCATTCCCCCTCTTTAGGATCAGAAAAAGAAAATTGCGTTATATCGGACACGGCAGTAAAGCCTTTTTTCAACTTCGTAACGGCCTTCTGAACCTCGTCATTAATCTTTTGGCCCTCACCGGCTTCAATGGCTCCCAGTATTATGTACACCCTGTTTTTTAGTTCATCTATTTTTATCTGATACATATAATGTTTCCTTTGACTCGGTATAATACCCATACTATTCGAAAATTTAATTTTCTTCTACATATTTTTTTAATGCATTTCTGGTTGTATCAAAGGCGAGTAAATCCCAGGGTATTTTATCCCTTTTAAATTCATCAATTGACATTGATTCATGACAGGGTCGCATGGTCCCCCCTGTTATTTCACTTAGGTATACTATTATTATATTTGCCTCACCCGGGTATGAATAGTTGCCAAGCAGACACTTGATTTGGGTATGCAATCCTGTTTCTTCAAAGAATTCACGCTTTGCAGCCTCTTCAAGGGTCTCCCCCCTGTCCACAAACCCTCCGGGAAGGACCCAGTGGCCTTTTTTGGGATGTTTATTCCGGCGTTGAAGCACGACCCCGTTGTCGGTTTCCGCGATGGTACAGGCGACCAGCTTGGGATCAAGGTAAAAAATAAATTCGCAAGTCTTGCACACAAGTCTTGCCGGCTCGTGATGTATAAGCCTTTTTTTGACAAATGCCCCGCCGCACGCTGGACAGAATTTATATAAATTTAGTTTTTTCATTAGGTTTATCCTATACCGATATTCATGGATATTCAGTAAAATTATGTCATAACCATAGTGATCGATGGCGTGGTGTAAAGCAAATAAATTTTAAGAAATGAAATTAAACTGAATTGGTGACGCATAACCAGATGATTCAATAATCAATGGGGTTGCTAAAGGTATTGTTTAACGATGGTGTCAAAAACGTTTTTCCTTTTAAGCGCGTTTACAGACTGTAACAGCGCATCAATTTTTCCGTTTTTCATATCCTGCTCAAGCCTGAGTTTCGAATACATCAACCATGCTTCTTTCACATCAACCACCAGAATATGATAATCATTGACGGAAATCTTCAATTTTTTCATTACAGGAAGGATCCCGGGTTCAGTGCCGATGAAACCGGCATACCTCCCTGCCATCAGCATTCTCATGGCCTGGTCATACGTCTTAACCGGGACTTTGGTGATCTTGGGGTCGTCATGAAATGCCTGCAGGTATTTCGCCCCTCGAATGACGCCAATGTCTTGCCCCTGCAGATCTTTGAGACTGAAAAATTTCGACTGTTTATCGGACACAACAATGGTATTGGTGCTCAGGACATTGACAAGAGGATGAACCAGTTCCAGAGACTCATTTTTATTAAAGACTGAAAAATCAGCATATCCATGCTCAAGCATCTTCAGAGCACGGGCAAACGGATACAACCCCGTCTGGTTAAAGGTGTAGCCGGCATTTTCAACAATTGTTTTGCATACGTCATGAATGGCTCCGGTGACCCGATCTTTATCATGAAATCCCCAGGGATAAATATTGTAAAGGACGACATTGATCGTATTGGCATTATCCTGAGCATGACTTTTTTCAAGAAACTGAAAAAAAGAAATAAGCACAATACATATAATTATTTTTAAGAAAACTCGCATGGTTTATGGCTTTCAAATAAACAAATAATTTTTGGACCGCGGAACTATTTTCAGGGAATATGATTTTTTTGTCAAATGTTAATGCCATTATTGCTTCAACACTCCATGACTAAAATAGTTTAGTATCCTTAATTCTTGACAAAAAAGTACGTCCGACCCTATGATTCTGCAAAATTAAGAAGGCACAGGATAACCGCCCAAACCAGATAAAAACGAGGTATACCTAATGTGGTTCAGCCGCCCAAAACCAGACAAGATGGGTCAAAAAAATCTCCGTATCAAGGATGGAACATACAATGGATCGCACGCCTTTCGAGGCGCCCTGAAACCTAAAGTCTCAGGTGGGATTTATACGGGTGAAAGGCCCTTCTACGGTGCCAAAAGCCCCCGGATTATCGGCGGGGAATTTCATAGCAACCTTAGTTTTTTCTCAGCCGAAAATGCCGAAATCACAGGTGGAATGCACCTGGGGGAAAGGATCTATTACGGCGCGCAAAACCCAAAGATACAGGATGGTCAGTTCAAAGGTGACTGGGCCTTTATGGAATCCACCGGTGCCATAGTGACAGGCGGCGTTTTTTCAGGTTTAGGGGCCTTTAGTGAAGCCCGGGAAGCCCGATTGCAAAAAGGAGCCTTCCCCGGCAAAGAAGTGGGTATCACAAGTTCGGACATGATCATCTCCGGTGGCGTTTTTAACGGAAACCAACTTTTAAAAACCAGCACCCATGCCCTGGTGGTAGATGGAGAGATTACCGGTGAAGGGGCCTTTGAGAAAGCCGAAGGAATTCGGGTGTTACACACCGGGGTCATCAAGCATGTATACACGCCTCTCAGCGGCATTATTGCTGCCCTACGGCTGGAAAAAGTCAGCTTCCCCGACGGCAAACCCGAAGATCTGTTGATATATGCCGAAGAGGTGGGAGAAGGCGCTGAGTTTGTGCAGATTTTAGAGGCAGGCACCCTGCCCCAGCAGACCTTGACGGCAAGCGGGGCCATTGCATTTTTGCAAGGTCTGTCAGAGCGCTGAACCAACTCGTTAAACATTATGGCTAACAGGTGGCAGATAAATGTCGCCGTGTTACAGGAGGGGATTTGAAACTGACCGAAGAAAAGCTTCAGAACCTGTTCAATTACGCCACAGACGGTATTGTCATTGTGGATCCGATTACCGGTCGTTTTCTGGATTGCAATGTTAATGCCCATAAAAGACTGGGGTATGAAAAAGGTGAATTCCTCAAATTAACCGTTGCTGATCTCCATCACGACCTGAGCTACGAAGATATACAAAAGATATTTCAGAAACAGATCCTGGGCAAAAGCATGCGCATTGAATCCGTTCATACTCGTAAAGACAGGACGCATATGCCAGTTGAAATCACCTCTACCCTGATTAAGGTGGGAGAGCAAGAGGTGCTCCAGTCTTTTATCCGTGACATAAGTGAACGTAAAAAAGCAGAAAAAGAAAAAGAGGAATTGATTGCCCAACTGAAAAAAGCCCTCGGCGAGATCAAAACCTTACAGGGCATACTGCCCCTGTGTACCTTTTGCAAAAAAATCCGTGATGACAAAGGCTTCTGGGAACAGGTGGACGTCTATATCCGGGACCATACACAGGCCAGAATAAGCCACGGCCTTTGCCCCGACTGCGCCAAAGAACATTATGCCGAATTTTACGCGGAGCTTAAGCGGGACTGAAACAGCGTTGGCACCCGTTTGCGTCTGGCCTTTTCCGGTAGTTGACGCAAACCAGATATCATTTCCTAAGTTTTAGTAATATACCCATTATCCCTGAACCATTGGACTGTGTCTGCAATGGTTTTTTCAATTGGAGTCAGTGTCAAACCTAATTCATTTACGGCTTTAGAATTGCTAAAATGCTCACCCATATTTCCAATTATCACTTGAGACGCAGAGACAACAGGAGGTCTCTTTGTAATACGGGCACCAAGTTCGAACAGGTATCCTAATGTCAGTGCAACCGGATAAGGCAACCTCAGTCTCGGTGATTTCACACCTGAAATTTCACCAACTAATTTGAAAAAATGTCCAACTGATATATTTTCATTACCCAAGATATACCTCTGGCCAACCTTTCCTTTTTCAGCAGCCAATAAATGTCCGAGGGCAACATCCTCAACATCTATGACGTTTATAGCCCCGTCGATATAGCCCGGCATATCTCTATTCACAATATCAACGATCATGGCTCCGGAAGGTGTTGGTTTAATATCTCTTACACCTATGACTAATGTGGGGTTAACGATTACCATAGGAAGACCTTTATCACATATTTTTTTCGCCTCATTTTCAGCCAGGTATTTTGATATGGCGTAATGATCCCCTGTTTCCCATCCATTGAAGACGGCATCCTCATTAACAAAATTGCCAGCGCCATGAGAGCCGATTGTATTAGATGTGCTTGTATAAACAACTTTTTCCAGACCTTGAAAAAGGGCTTCTCCAAGAATGGTTTTCGTCCCTTCGACATTGATATCGTAAAATAATTTTTTATTCAGTGACCAATGAGCAAAATAAGCAGCCACATGATAAAGGGTGTCACAACCTTTTAAAGCTGCTCTTATGGAATCTTTATCACGTATGTCGCTATAGACCCTCTCAACATCAAGACCATCAATATTTTTTGTATTACTGTCCCGTCTAATGGCAACACGAACATCTACACCTGCGTTCAAAAGCTTTCTCGCTATAGTCGAACCAATAAATCCGCTGGCCCCTGTAACCAAAGTTTTCATTTCAATCCCCCCCGCGCCGATTTGGATTCATAATACAATACGTTGAATTTGCAATATAGAATAAAAATCCCCCACCACATCTGGTATCCAGATTATTTTGATTTTCAGATCGTCAAGGTAAACTGATTTTTGGTTTGATTGCAAGACCGTTTCCGATAAATCAACTTTCGGATAAGCTTGCTCACCTGTTTTTTAAAATGACTTTACACCCTCCCATGAATGCTGCTATAAAATAAATTCAGATAATCAATAATTTTCCGAGTATTCTTCTGATCATTAATATAGCTGCTTCCCCTTCTTATTCTGAACCGTATCCGAATTATTACATTCATTCCAAGTCCAGATGATTGCCGAACAGGTCTCGAATGATCCTGCGTATGTTCTGTCGCAAAGAGGGATACGTTTTCTACACGATAGTTCAAACCTAAAGGAGGTCCTATGATGTCACAAAAAACCATTTGTAACCTGTCCAAGACCGATCTGCATTCAGTGGTCAGCGTTGCGGCAAACCTGGCACCCAAAACCGGAGCCGGCCTTGATGCGGCAGCCGAGGAGGACAAGTTCTCTCCAGACACTTTGCCCTTTAAGACCCTGAGAAGCGCTTTTCTTGAAGCCGAAATCGTTCCCTTAGACCGGGAGGAATTGTATGAAGCGTCAATCCACGAACTTTCAGATGCCGGCCTGGATGACGAGCAGATAACGGAGACGACCGAGACGCTCGCCGCTGTGGCCGCACTCGCTGACACGGTTCGGCCGCATCTGGTATTCACCCATGGGCGCTATGCGTGTATTGAGGCCGGCCTCGCCGATGAAATCGGGTTGTCGGCTTCGGAACTGATGAGTGCCAATGCGGGAATTGCGCTAGTGAACGCGGAGTTGGACTATGCAGCCCCCCTTATGTATTCCGTTTCCATTGTTCCCGATACTGTGGAGACGGCGTCGCTTCTGGCAGTCGTTATCCACCAAAAATTCCCACCGGTGCCGATCACCCCCGTCCTGGTCGCGTGGATTGGCTGGCTTTGGAAACTGCTCAAACTGTTATGGAAGCTCTATAAATGGCTAACCCGCATCAAGAAGCGGATCAAAGCGGCGCGACGGCTCCAAAAGGGGTGGAAAGTGGCAGTAAAAGCGGGCAAGATGACCAAGGCCGCGTACCGTAAAAAACTGCTGGGTCTTATATGGAAGCTCAAGACAGAGCTTGCCGCTGTCACGGCGGCCATGGTTGACGCGGCAGACGAACTCAAGGAAATCTACGAGAAGGCCCTCAAGGAGGAGGACCCGGAACGGAAAAAGGAACTGCTGGAAGAGGCGGATAAGATAAAAGAAAAACTGGAGGAGCTGAAAAAGTTCAAGGAGGAGCTTGAAGCCGAGAAACAGAAGGCTGAGGATGCCCTGAAAGAAAAGTGATCGTGGTTCGCTATAGATATAAATTATGAAGGTGACCGTCAGAGAAGAGTTGGCGGTCGGAATTCGGCATTCAGTACCGGGCGCCCGGCCCGGTACTGGTGTCTGAAACAGATATTATCTATATGCATTGCCTGCATCTGATCCGATTCAAATTGATATGAGTCCGAAGCCCTGGTATAAGATGCACAATGACGGATAAAACCACATTCAGGGTATCGGTAAGGGATCTTGTGGCAGCGGCCTGCCAGCCGGACAGCCTTGGCAAGGGCTTTTCCGGAAGGAACCGTGCCATGGCAGGTATCCGGGAGCATACACGGCTTCAGGATCTGTGGCCTGCGGGATGGGAGCGGGAGGTTTCCGTATCCCTGAAAATCGAACAGGAACGGTTCAGCCTGGAAATCTTCGGCAGGATGGACGGGCTCTTTGTCTCTGACACCCGGGTGGCGGTGGAAGAGATCAAAACCTGTCAAAAGGATCCGGAGGGTTTGGCAACAAATCCGGATCTAAGACATCTGGCCCAGGTCAAATGCTACGGGTATATGACGGCCAGGGAACGGAATCTGAATTCCGTTGATCTGAGGCTCACCTATTCCCAAACAACCGGCGGGACAGCTGACAACACAACGGCTACGTATGAAAAAACCATCGATATTGAATCCCTGGAGACCTTTTTTAACGGGCTTGTATCTGCCTATATCGGGATGCTGGGTACCCGGACGGCCTGGGAACGAATACGGAATCAGTCCATTGAAACCCTGTCCTTCCCTTATTCAGGGTTTCGCCACGGCCAGCGGGATTTAGCGGAATCTGCCTATAAGGTCGTCAAACACGGAAAAATCTTATTTGCCAGGGCCCCCACAGGCACGGGGAAAACCATGGCCACCCTGTTTCCGGCTATCAAGGCCATGGGCCAGGGGCATACGGACAAAATATTTTATCTCACAGCCAAAGGCCCCGGCCGGACTGTGGCCCAGAAGGCCTTAAAAGATCTTACCGGTGCCGGCGGCCGGATCAAAAGCGTCACCATCACGGCTAAGAAAAAGACCTGTTTTACACCGGATATTCCATGTGACATGGAAACCTGTGTCTTTGCCATGGCCTATTATACCAAGCTTGCCAGGACCATGGCCCATGCGGGGTCTCATGATCATTTTGACCAGGCCAGCATTGAGGCACTGGCCAGAAAATTTGAGATCTGTCCTTTTGAGCTATCCCTGGATCTGTCGCTCTCCTGTGATGTGATCATCTGCGATCTTAACTATGCCTTTGACCCCAGGGTGTATCTGAAACGGTTCTTTGAACGGAACATTCAAAAATTGACCTTTCTCATGGATGAGGCCCATAACCTGCCGGACCGTCTCCGGTCCATGTATTCGGCCGGACTTGAAAAGTCGTATTTTTTAGAGGCCCAGGAAATTTTCAGAGACACTGCCCCAAATCTTGCCCGTGCCCTGGTCTTGATTCACAAGGAGATGATTCGGCTCAAAACCGGGCACCTGGACAAGGCATCAAAAGATGCGCACAATCCCGGGACATCAGATGGATTCTGCGCCCTGACCGAACTGCCGGATCCCTTTATGGAGTCTTTGGATGAATTTGCCTCCAGAGCAGACATCTGGCTGGATGGCCATCAAAAATCCCCGATCCGGGAAACAGTTCTTGACTGTTTTTATACCATCAACGGATTTTTAAACCTGGCCAAGTATTTCGGCGATAACTACCGCCTGTTTCTTGAATCCTTCCATGACACTGAGATCCGCATCCGACTGTTCTGCCTGGATCCGTCTCCCATTTTTGCCAAGCTGATCAAGCGGTGTAACAGTTCCATCCTGTTTTCAGCCACCTTTTTTCCCTTTCCCTATTATGCCCAGGTATTGTTCGGCATTGATCCGGCACAGCAAACAGCCGCCTTAAAAGATACGAAAGAGGAAGAGGAGCAGACCGAAGAAGGCAACAAGCAGGACCGGTCACTCATCCCCTACACCGTTGCCCTGCCCTCGCCCTTTCCCAGGGAAAATTTTAAACTGCTTGTACATAACCGGATCAAAACCACATTCAGACTGCGCAGCCGGTTTTACAAGGATGTGGCGGAGATGATCATCCATACCATCCAAAACAGGCCGGGCAATTATCTTATATTCTTTTCCTCCTATGCCTATATGGCATCTGTGCTGGATCTCATTGACCCGGATTCTTTCGGGACCGATGTCCAGATCCAGACCCAGGGAATGACGGAAACAGAGCGTCAGGAATTTCTGGACAGCTATACTGCGGACAGTCAATTGACGGGGTTTGCCGTTATGGGTGGGATATTCGGAGAGGGCATTGATCTTATCGGTGACCGGCTGATCGGCGTTATTGTGGTGGGGGTGGGACTTCCCCAGGTCAACCATGAGCAGAATGAAATACGTGCCTATTACGAGACAAAAGGCCAGGACGGATTTTTCATTGCATATCAAATGCCCGGGTTCAGCCGGGTACTTCAGGCCACGGGACGCCTCATCCGAAGTGACAAGGACAGGGGTATGGCGTTGCTCATGGATGAACGCTTTCTTCGACCGGATTATCTGGGTCTGTTTCCCGAAGAATGGGCAGGCTTTGAGACCATTTCAGGCCACCGGGATCTTGACCAATTGTTAGGCGAATTCTGGAAAAATAAAAACCAATAGTTGCTTTTTTATCCCATTGGATTAAAAATACTTGCTATTCTCTTTTACCTGTATTAATTAGAGCCGTTTTTTACACCAACCTTCTTTTCAGGTGACACAGATGAACCTTAAAAACATGACCTATTCCATTCCATGGAACCTGTTTTTGATCACCCTCGGCTGTCTGATATTATCCATCGGCCTTAAGGGTATTTTTATCCCACATGGCATGATCACCGGCGGCTTTTCCGGCCTGGGCCTGCTGCTGCTATACGCAACAGACACCATGACCCCTGGGCTCTGGTACCTTGTGCTGAACATCCCGGTGTTCATCCTCGGCTGGAAACTCATCTCCAAACGATTTTTGTACTACTCCTTTTACGGCATGCTCGTCATGACCCTGCTCATGGAGTTGGTCAATTTTGACATACCGATAACAGATCCGTGGCTGGCAACCCTTGCCGGCGGCATCCTGTTCGGCGGTGGTGCCGGCCTTATTTTCAGGTCTCTAGGCTCCGCCGGCGGAAATGATATTATCTCCATTATCCTGAATCAGAGACTTGGCGTTCGTATCGGGACCTATAATTTTCTATTTAACTTTATTCTGTTTTTATTCAGCTTCGGGACATTGGATACAGATCTCATTATCTACTCCATGGCTGCCTCTTATATTGCCTCCCAGATGATGGAGTATTGCATGACCCTGTTCAACCAGCGGAAGATGATCATCATCATCTCGGATAAGAATAAAGATATTGCCCATGAGATTAACCATAAGCTTCGACGGGGCGCGACCCTTCTCAAGGGCCAGGGTGCCTATACGGGCAGAGATAAGGACGTCCTGCTCACCGTGGCCAACACCTTCCAGATCAAGCGGGTGGAGGAAATTGCGTTCAGCATTGATCCCGACGCATTCATGATTACGGAAAATACCTTTAACGTTCTGGGCAAGGGGTTTTCACAGAGAAAAGTTTATTAGTATCCTATGGGCCTGGTGAGTTGACTCACCGGTCCCGGACGGTGACTGAGAATGTTTCAGAAATCATTCGGAATCAGGGAGCCCCGTGATGGAAGGTGACGGCAGAATACCGCCCCGGTCACCTGCGCTTTGCCGCTTTTAAGAAGGCAATAATGAGTGGGTGAGGATTATTGGGTTCTGAAGATATCTGCGGCTGGAAAAGTGTGCCAATATAGAACGTATGCATTGATTCCTCCACAATCCTGATCTCGCCGTCAATATCCGTACCCGCGATGTTGAGCTGGCTTTTTTCGATTTCCCCACGGAACTCCGGGTTGAGTCCGTAATTGCACACAAATTGTTCAGTCACTTCATCTTCTCCATAGGCCTGCCGGGCAATTGAACCTGGGATATTTTTAATCGTTTGCGCTTTCCCCACAAGAGAACATGTCAATTTGGAGACCACATGGGTTTGTGTATTTGGTGCTGTTTCTTCATGGTCTGCATCCTCGATGGCCAGTACATTTCGTGCATACTCTACCAGAGCATATTGGAAGCCTGCTCATGTGCCGAGAAAAGGCCGGTCCTGCTCACGGGCAAACCGGATGGCGTGGAGTGCGCCGTCCACACTCTTGTAGTCGCAGGGTGCACACAGGAGTGCATCAAATGCCTTCAGCGTATCTTCAACCGTTTTATTTGTCAGAGATTGAGTTGGAATCCAGGAGGACGTCATCGAGACGGATAACTCATTGGCAGCATGACCCAAAGCCTCGTCCGTAGCCACATGATAGCGTATGGTTGGATCATATTCCCCTATTATCCCCACTTTAATTTGTCGGGTCATTTTAGTTACTCCTCTTTTTAGAATTATTTTTCTAATTGAGTATCAGAAATGTTTCATCATTTCTAACCGTATTATCAGAACATAGCATTCAATTTTTCCGAACGCTGTATAAGATATACGTCCTGTCCAGCATTAATCCCGACGCATTCATGATTATGAAAAACAGTTTGAATGTTCTGGGCAAGGAGGTATCACAGAGAAAAGTTTATTGATGGTTTATCGCCGGATTTAGCCCAACGGATTACCGGCCCGGTGATTTGATTCACCGGGCAGCTGTCCGGCCTGTTTTCCCAACTCCCCCTTTTAACCAGGCGGCCCAAGAGGGGGTAAGCGGACTTACTTCATCCCTCTTATGATTTCAACATCGGAAAAAGTCAAGATCTCGCCGTTGGTGCCTGTAATCTCCCCACTTGATCCGGGCGGCAGAATCAGGTGGCCCTTGCTGTTCCACATATCATCCGTGATTTGAATAGGTTTGCCGTCTTTAGTCAGTCCCCAGTAATAGGTATCATGTCCGTCTCCGCCGAAGGCCACCTCATCTGCGGGACCGCATCGAGCAGGAGGAGGCTTGCGCCCTGCCGTCCTCTCACAAAAAGGCCGGGCTTTTTTCATTTTTTCCCTCAAAAAAACATCTCAGTTTATCCTTGCATCATCAAAGGACAGAAGATATAGATCCCATAGTAAGAAACAGCTGTTTCGGATTTCGATTCACGACATTACCGAATTCATACAGCTTCAAATAAAGGAGATAAAAAACCATGAGTCTTGAAATGTGGTTAACCTTTTCATCCATAGCACTTTTAAATATCATTAGCCCGGGGCCGGCGATTTTGCTTGCCATATCAAACGGCGTCACATCCGGTCCCAAAACGGTTTCTCTATCATCATTGGGGAATGTTTTGGGACTATTCCTTGTGTCATCGGTTTCCCTGTTTGGCGTAGGCGCCATACTTCAGGCGTCGGCAGTTTTATTCATGCTCATGAAAACGACAGGTGCAGGCTATCTTATATTTTTAGGAATTCGAAAGTACAAAAGCAAAGCGGAGTTTTTAACCGCCGACCACGAGACATCACCCACTGAAGACATTGCTTATTTTTCAAAATTTAAAGAAGGATTTCTGATCGCAACAACAAATCCCAAAGCTATCCTGTTTTTTGTGGCCTTTTTCCCGCTTTTCCTAAACGTTGACGCCCCTGTTTTTCCACAGTTCATCATCATGACACTGACTTTCATGATATTGTCATTCATCTCTCTTATGGCATACGGATATCTGGCAAAAGCAGCCAGACGCTGGCTTGCTGATATTCGTATGATCAAAGTGTTTCATAAGGTTACAGGTGGAATTTTTATTGGCATGGGGCTGTTTTTACTTCAGGTTAAGCGCAATCATGGCTGACCTCAAGATTAGGGTAAACCTTGCGGGGAAAAATCATCAATCAATGCTCAGCCATAAAATTTTCCATCAAATCCAAACATTTAAGGATGTTCTTCCCCTCTAATGTTAATTGGTATAATTTTTCTTCATTCTGATCAAGGATTCCTGATTGTTTCAAGGACTTTAAGTGGAAAACCACCTTGGTATGATCTTCAATTTTTAACTCTCTTGTTATTTCCATCAACCGTAAGGTTTTTCGCGTTCTGAACATACGCATGGTTTCCCTTCGGATTGAATTGGATAAAGAACTTAAGGTTTCTTCCATCTGGGTTTTTTCAATTCGTTTTTCAAAGCGTATTTCTTCGAGTACCTGCCTGATCAAAACCAATAATTGATCAATTTTAAAGGGTTTGGAAATATATTCACTTGCCCCCTTTTTTATTGCATTCACAGCATTTTCTATTGTTGCAAAAGCTGTAATCATTATAATTTTTGATTTGGGATTTGCTCTTTTTAAATCAGACAGAACGTCTATGCCGGTTTGATCCGGCATCATATAATCCAGTAAAATGATTTCAAATTTTCTTTTTTTTGCCTGCTCAAGGGCATCCTTTGCCGATATGGCAGTCCAGGTAGAATACCTCTCATCATTTAGAATCTCTTCAAGGTTTTCCCGAACTTCGTCATCATCATCCACTATTAGAATATTTGTCATTGATTTTTCCTCTTAGGAATCGTTACAAAACAACTTGATCTAAATACCCTGAAGGGCAGAAACTTGTTTCCAAAACCCCTTAAAAGACTGGGTATTTTGAAAACAAAAGATCAAGTAATTTTGGAGCCGATCCTTATTCTATTCAATTCTTGTAACCGGCAATTCTATAACAACAACCGTTCCCCCATCTTCATTAATGGCAAGCTCTATGGTTCCCTGGTGCTGTTCTATGATACTAAAACAGATAGAGAGACCTAAACCGCATCCTTTACCGATCTTTTTCGTTGTGAAAAAAGGATCAAAGGCTTTGGAGATAAATTCGTCAGCAATTCCTGTTCCTTTGTCTGAAAATTCAATGCATATATGATCATCTATCCTCTTGCTCTTAATGCTGATTTCTTTTTCATTATCCATTGCCTCGATTGAGTTATTGATGATGTTGATAAAAACCTGTTCAAGCTTATCCGAATCGCAGAAGGCCTCAACAAAATCTTCAAGCCGGGTATTCACCTTAATGTTTTTCAACCGGTAATGCAGGACTGACAATGCATTCAAAATTATCTGGTTGATATCACTGGACTCATAATTGGTCTCCTTGATATGAGAGAACCTGAGTAGTTCTTTGGCGATGGTTGATGCTCTGTCAATATTAGTCTCTATTGAACTTAACTTCTGATGGAACCTGTCCTTCTCCATATATTTATCAGGCTTGCTTTGTAACATCTGTATATTTAATGATGCATTTGTCAGCGGCGTGTTAATTTCGTGGGCAATTCCTGCGGCCAGCTGACCCAGAGATGCCATTTTTTCAGATTGAGCCAGCCGTCTTATCTGTTTCTCAAGTTTATTGCGGGTTTCAATATCAAAGATATTCAACCCTTTCATTAAAAAATATGTGATCAGCACGGCACAAAAGCCACGAAAGAATTCAACAGGCAGGGGTAAAAAAACGGGTTGGTAATGTGAGAACATCAGACCTGCAAAAATACCATAACAGAAAAACCCCAGTGCAGTTAAAAAAAAGTAGCGGGAAATACTTAGGCTAATTTTCTGTACCTTGGTTGAATATAACAATAAAGCCGAGGCTGTGATGATGCTTCCCCAAAATCCGAAACTCATTCTGAGTAGAACATCTGCTTTTCTGAAAAGAGATGGATCCCCATGAAAATCATGCCGTGTTAAATAGAAAACCATGATAAAAAAGGCGATAATGGCTCCCAGCTGAAACCACTTGAAAAACGGGTTGTTGTTCATTTTATCCATCAATGCCAACCCGAAGAGTAAAAGACATAAAAAGGATAGAAGGACAATTATGGTACTGATAAATTGAATCGTTATAAAATTGTCGACTGACAAAAACGCTTTCTGAACGATTAAAAAAAGCTGAATCCATTCATGGGTACCATGGGTAAACCCAAAGGCGGACAAAAGCCATAAATTTCCGGCAATTTTCAGCTTGCTTGCCTTCATGTCTTTGATCCCAATGGAAGCACCTAAAAATAAAAACACCAACCCATAAGCAAAATAGAGGGGGTAAATCGGGTTCAAATCCTTCAGTACAGATAGTTCTATCATTTTTAATAACTCTTGAAATTTTATCTGGTATTTTATATTCTTACTCAACTAATATCATCAGTATAGAAAAAAAAATTTAAAAATCAAGACATTCTGAACTCAACTGAGCTGAAAATTTCTCCATGTGAATTTCTCTTCACACGACAGCTATATTAGGTGAAATACATTTCTCTTGTACGGATAGTATAATCTTTATATGTCTTGAATGTTGGGATGTCATTTATATTTACTCTAAATCAGGGGGGCTTATGAAAACAAGATTTTTGGCAGCAATCTTATTGCTGTGCCTTTTCACTTTTGGACTTTGGGGATGCGGCACGGAGCCGGTGGTCGATGTCGCCGCCATAACCTCACAACCAAAAGATTTCGTTGGGTCGAACACGTGTAAGATGTGTCATTTGGAGCATTATGATTCTTGGAAAATGACCATGCACTCTCGCATGCTTCAGGATGCAAAAGCCAACGAGGATGCCATTATCGTTTCCATTGACGAAAAGAAAATCCGGGCGGATCTTGCCAAACTGAGTAAAAAACTAAAGGTCCCGGCCGATAAGGTCTATGTACCTAAAAAAGACGAAATACTCTACACCATAGGCAGTCAGTGGAAGCAGCGGTATCTTGTCAAAAAAGAGGGTATGCTTTATGTCTCCCCCATTCAGTATAATGCCCAGACTGACAGGTGGGTAAACTACCATGAACAAGACTGGGATAAGCGATCCTGGCTCTTAAAATGCGGCGGGTGTCATGCAACCGGTGTTGATCTTGAGAAACAAACCTTTGTAGAGCCCGGTGTCGGGTGCGAATCCTGTCACGGCAAAGGATCATGGCATGCCGCTTTACCGCGGACCGAAGTTTTTGAAAAGAGAAATACCATTGTTAATCCGGCTAAATTAACCATGGGAGTTGCAGCCCAGATTTGCGGGTCCTGCCATAACAGAGGCAAATCAACCATGAAAAAAGGCGGTGGCTGGCCAGTGGGATATGAACCGGGCAAAGCGCTTACAGCGTATTATAAATCCACCTCCTTTGAAAAAGGAGATGCCAAGCACGTCTATCCCAATGAGTTCTCCAAAGCACATCATCAGCAGTATATTGACTGGCAGCAATCCAAGCATGCGGAAGAGGGTGTGACCTGTACATCCTGCCATTATGTTCATCAGATTGGTATGCCCCAAACCCGTTCGCAAACGGATAAACCCGGTTCCCAGCAATGTTTTCAATGCCATGTTCAGGTCAATACCAATATGGCCCATTCGATTCATTCTTTTGCCAATTGTGTAGGCTGCCATATGCCTAAGATTGCCAAGAGTGCAGAATCCGGAGATATCCGCAGTCATATTTTTGTGCCGTTGTTACCTGAAGACACCCTGAATAATCCGAAGGTTCCGAACTCATGCCAGACATGTCACAAACATAAAAATGACGATTTAAATGAACTTCAGGCCGCATGGAAGAGACTATCGGTATTACCAAAACCAGCAGGCAAGGCCATTGACCCTGTTGAATATAAATATACCAAGTAAACCCTCAAGGAGTCCGATATGAAGCGAAAAAATTGGTTTTGTACGCTCATACTCACAGGTCTCCTGTTGGCTGTCGGGGTCTTTCCGGTCTTAACTTTTGGCCAGGAAGAAGTTGCTTCAAGCATGATGCGGTATAAGCAATATGAGGTTAGCACAGGCTACTATGAAGACTATGAAGCCAAACCTCAACGGCAACGTCCCTTTGTTGAGATACCTGGTGTTCGCAAAGGGCTGTTTCCATACAGCCCGGCCGCGGCAAGTGTAAGAAACAGGTCCCGGCTGGCAGATTCTCACCGGGGGATTAAATTCTATAACAACAGACGATGTGAAGAGTGCCATGTTGAACAGACAAGGAGCATTCATACGGTTAGGGCAAATCTCACCTGCCGGCAATGCCACGGAGGAGAACCCATTGCAAGCAATGACCACTATTTTTCACCCATGAATCCCATAAGACGGCATGCCTATGTATGCTCAAAGTGCCATGAAGGGGCCAGTGCCTCTTTTGCCGGATATGTTATCCACGAGCCCAATCCGTCAATGAAAAGCACCTTGAAGACATTTCCGGTTCTGTTTTATGCCTTCTGGATTATGATCGCCATAGCTGTGGGAACCTTTGTTGTTTTCCTTCCCCACACGATACTTTGGGGATTGAGAGAGCTTCTTTTAAAAAAAGGAGGTGGCCCAAATGAGCACTCAGAAAAATAGACTGAAACGCTTTACACCACTCCAGCGTTTGTTTCATGTACTGTTGATGATCTCATTTCTGATCCTTGGTGCCACAGGGTTGTCCCGGCTCTACATCCTGTCAGACTGGGGGAGATGGCTTGCAGGCGTCTTTGGGGGATATGAATCTGCACTTGTGGTTCATAAATATGTGGGTTTTTTTATGATACTGGGATTTGTTATCCATGGACTGTATTTATTAACAAAAATCAAAGCTAAAAGTTTAACCGGCCCGGATTCTTTACTTCCAAGAGGTAAAGATATCCTGGATTTTTTTAGACACATCGGCTGGTTTTTCGGCGTAAAAGAATTACCCAAGTTTGATCGCTGGGGGTATTGGGAAAAGTTTGACTATTGGGCTGTTTTCTGGGGTATGGTAATCATCGGCGTAACAGGCCTGATGATGGCCTTCCCGCTTATTGCAACCCAATACATGCCGGGTTGGGGGCTAAATGTAGCCCTGTGGGTTCACAGGATTGAAGCCATCCTGGCCATGGCACATGTGTTTGTCATTCATTTTTTCATTGCCCACCTGCGGCGTCACAATTTCCCCATGGATCGAACCATGTTTGAGGGCAGTGCCGCTTTAAAAACGGTCCAAAGTGAAAAACCATTATGGATAGACCGCTTGAAAAGCAACGGAGAATTGGATGGTATGCTGGTGGCAGAAGCTGCGGCACCCCAAAAGGCCGTCTTTTTTATATTCGGATATACCATGGTGGCCACAGGGTTGTTTCTTCTCATCGGTGGCCTGGTAAACTGGCACGCAATTTCATGGTAGAATTTAACCTTTAAACGTCATCAATATAGAGGCAGGTTTTTTAACCTGCCTCTATATTTTTTAATGTATTATGTCTGTTGCTTGATTTAAATCAATGACGTAATGGCAACACCAGCCTATGCTACAGGTATGAAAAAAGATTATTTATATTTGGGTGCCATAGTTCTTCTGTTTGTTCTTATCCCTTTGGGTATTCGTGCCTATGATCACTCCTTAAAGCCCCAAAGCCCCCAATCGGGTACAAAAGAGTTCATTCTGACAGGCCATTCCCAAAAAGGCTGGCTTCTGGGTGAAGTAAACGCCTATGATATGCTGTCTTTTTTTAAACAAAACAAAGAGTTGAAAAAGCCCGTAATTCGCGTCTCTTTGAACGATCAGGTGGTGTTGAAGTTAAGAAGTGCGGATGTGACCCATGGCTTCTCCCTGAAAAGCTACGGTATTTATATTTCCGGAGGCATTGATCCGGGCCGAACCTTATATGCAAAATTTAAAGCGGACAAGGAAGGATCGTTTTTGTTTACCTGCACTGTGTTCTGCGGTGATGTCCATCATTCAATGCAGGGCACGCTGGTTGTTGAAAAATGACCCGAAAACAACTATTTTTCATTCTCCTTTTCAGTCTTGAACTGGCCGTCATTATCCCCCTGGCCATTGCAATTCTTCCAAAGCAAAAAACCATACGACGCATATCCGTTGATGCAAAAAAATTTGAGTATTCTCCTTCAAAAATAGTGGTCAATAAAGGAGATACGATCATTTTAAGATTTTCTTCATCAGACATTACCCATGGATTCCATTTGGATGGATACCCCATTGAACTCATGGCAAGAAAGGGAACAAGTTTCAGAAAAGTCTCCCCCGATCATGATACAGATCATTTGAAAAAAAACTGGATGAGAATGTCATCGGTCAAATTCACGGCATCCAAATCCGGAAAATTTATTTTCCGATGTACCAAGCTGTGCGGGAACCTTCATCCGTTTATGACAGGTGAGATGATCGTAAAACCCAATACAGCCTATCATTTTGCCGTCTCTTTATCTGTCTGGATAACATTTGCCGTCCTGATCGCAGGATTTTATCAAAAAAAGACACAACCAAAACCGTTTCGCATCAATCTTTTTGAATTATTCCCCCGGTTTAAAAAGCTGGTACACTTACGAAACTTTCAGCTGTTTTTTATCCTGCTGAACCTCATCGTATTCTATCTGTTTATTCTTTCAAGTCTCGGCGGCAGCCCCGTGGGGAACCGAAATATTGCCATCGTATTTGTCTGGATTCTATGGTGGTTTTTGTTAAAAGCGATTATGGTCCCCTTTGGCGGCAGGGTATGGTGTTTTATGTGTCCGTTACCGGCACCGGCAGAGTGGCTGAGCCGTAAACGAATCGCAACCGTCAATTTTATCCGTAAAAAATATAAAAGAATCCACCACAGATACCTTGGCCTTGAACTGGACTGGCCAAAAAGACTGCAAAACATCTGGCTGCAGAATATTTTGTTTTTGGTATTAATATCCTTCGGCATGATACTGATCACACGGCCCATTGCCACGGCTTTTATTTTTCTTGTTATCTTAGGGCTTACTCTTATCCTGTCCCTTTTCTTTCGTCACCGGGTTTTCTGCCGGTACTTATGTCCTGTCGGTGGTTTTTTAGGCACCTATTCAATGGCATCCATGACCGAGATCCGTTCAATTGATAAGGATGTCTGTAAAAAGCATAAAAACAAATCCTGCCTTTCAGGCGGCCCTGACGGATGGGCATGCCCATGGAATCAATACATCGGCAATATGACCCGTAACACCGATTGCGGTCTGTGCACGGAATGCATTAAAAGCTGCCCGAAAGACAATATCGGTATCTTTATAAGGCCTTTTGGCTCAGATCGCGTCATCAAAGGATATGATGAAGTGTACAATATCATCATCATGCTGGTGGTTGCCATTGTCTTCAGTGCGGTTATGCTGGGACCATGGGGAGTTATAAAAAACGCCGCTAACGTGACGGAATCAGGAAATTTAACCCATTTTATACTATTCCTGATAACAGTATGGAGTCTGGCCCTTATTATTTTTCCGGCAGTTTTTATATCTTCATGCAAGCTGTCAAACCTTATCGCGAAGAAACCTATTCCGGACCGAACCCTGATCTTTAAACTCAGCTATATTCTTATCCCTGTCGGCATCTTTGCATGGATCTCATTCAGCCTGCCCGCCATAATGATCAATTACGGGTATATCATCTCCATCCTGTCAGACCCTTTGGGACTTGGCTGGGATCTCTTCAATTTGGCAAATGTACATTTTAAACCATTTCTGGCAGAATGGATTCCCCTGATCCAGGGCGCTGCATTGCTGACGGGGCTTTACCTGGGACTAGAGCGGGGGCAGCGATCTTTACGAGAAGTCATTACCAAAAAGGGAACTCTTTTCCTTGCCATGCTATTTCCATCCCTGTTTGCTCTTCTTAGTGTCAATATTCTGCTGAGAATTATTTTATGATCAGGTGTTTCTTGTGTCAAATCCCGCCCCCATGACGACGAACTGTTCTACCCATCTTTTGACTGATAAAACAGCCCAAAGCTTATACTTTTCTTGCTCTTCTCGCTTCGCTCCCCTTGACATTCCTCTTCCCATCAATTATAAAATTGAACAAATGATCAAATAGTTCAATTATTCAATTTTTTACGTTAAAAAAGATCAGGACACCCCATGACAGAAAAAAAAGATGAAAAACGGCAGCAGCTTCTCCGGGAGGCCCTGTCCCTGTTTGCCGATTACGGCTATAAAAAAACCACGATCGAAGATGTGGCCGGCAAACTCCAGATGACCAAGGGTAATCTCTATTTTTATGTAAAGAACAAACAGGACCTTTACCAGCAGACCATTCATTGGGCTCTGACCCAATGGCAGGATGCAGTAAGGCAGGCGGTTGCCCGGGAAGCCACCCCGCAGGACCAGTTCCGGGCCATGGCCAGATCTGCCCTGAACTATATTGAAACCAACACCATTTTCCAGCGGCTGCTGATCAAGGATCCTGATATTTTTACCCTGGACCGGGAGAAAGACCGGTTCCCTGCGGCAAATGCTGCTGCCCGTGGCATTATCCGCACGATTCTTGACCAAGGCGTGCAGGAGAATGTCTTTACCATTGCCGATACCGAGGCTGCCACCCAATATCTGTTCAGCATCTATATGATGTTTTTAATCCAGACCTATGTCTATCTGGACAGTCAGGATTTTCACCGGATGTTTGATGCAGCCCTTGAAATGAATCTAAGAGGACTTTTATCCCCCTAACCCCATTGTACAGGAGACAAAATCATGACCGACGCCACAACTCTGGCACTCCAGAACCTGAGAGATTTTTCCACCCTTAAATGGTACGTCATCCCCCTATTATCCATTGTCTTTTATATCTATACCCGAGAAATAAAAGAAGCCAGGCAGACCGGCAACTGGGATGCGGTGCTGGCAGGTTTAACCATTTTCGGAGTGGATTTTTTCAATGAGACCTGGAACTCCTGGGTCATGGTGTTGTCGGGGAGATCAGCCTTTTGGACCGCTCCAGGGGATACAGCCCTTCGGACCATGGTGGGATGGAACATTGAGATCATGTTCATGTTCTCCATCATGGGAATTATCTTTTACCACTCCCTGAACGAGGACAGAACCGCTAAAGTATTCGGTATTCCCGACATGTGGTTCTGGGCCATCGGCTATTCCGCCTTCAGCGTTTTTATTGAGTGCTTTTTAAACCTGGGCGGTCACCTCGTCTGGGAATATTCCTTTTGGGCAAGGTCTTTTAAAGGGGTCTGGCTGATCTTCCTCATCGGGTATTTCCATTTTTTCTGCGCCGCCATCTTTGTCATCACCCGAAAGAGCATGCGAACCAAGCTCATCACCATCGGGATTTTCTATACCGTGCCCGTGATCATGAATATCCTTGGGTTCGGGGTATTCAAGTGGAATTACTAAGGAATCGTTACAAAAGAACCTAATCTAAATCCGGTAGGTGTGCCCGGCCTCCAGGCACACCATATCGGCATGAACTTCGTTGTCAAGCCGGTCTATGGCGTGGCGGCAAATATCATGGCCCGACAGATACAGGTGTTTTACCCCGGCCTGGTTAAGCGCCCGGACGGCCTGGTCCACCTCTTTATCCGTGATCCTTTGCCAGGGTGGTTTACCTGTTCCCCAAATCATTTGAACCTTGAGGCCGGGGCGCTTGAGGGGGCTGTCCGTCACCGGCAGGTGAAGTCCACCGACCACGGCGTAGACGGGTTCATCCGTCAGTTTTTTTACCATGGCCAGAATGGTCTTGATGGTGGGATGACCGCAGCCGGTGATCACCACGATGCCTTTGCCCTGTATCCTCGCAGCAATGCCTGTTCCCGGGTGGGGCCCATCAAAAAGAGACTTCTGGCCAGGGGCCCTGTGGTACCTATTCCGGCAGGCAGTATGCCAGGTTTCGAAACCTGGTGAACCTCAAAGCTACCGGAATCTGCATGATCCGGTACATAACAGAGACGCCCCGCAAGCCCTTCGCATCCGGAAGGCAGGGGCACGGACCTTTGTTTACAGGCCTTGAACCCGCCCATGTGGTCCGGATGAAGATGGGAAATAACCACGGCATCCGTGTCTGTGAAATCTATTTTCAACTTCCGTATGTTCCGGGCCAGGCCTTCCTCCTCATCTCCGTACCCAAGGTCAAAAAGCAGACAGCCCATCTCTGTTTTCAGGTGATAGCTTATCCCCGGGGCATGGCCGAATCCTGTGCGATGAAACTCTTCCAAAAGAACGGTCAGATCAAGGTTCCTTAGTTCGGGCAATGCCAGTGGGGCTGCCGTTGCCAGTTGCTCACAATTATTTTTCCTTGCCTCTGACAGATGATACTTAAATTTGGCGTGCTTAACCATCAGTACGATTAATAGAACAGGACTTGCCAGGGCCAGTGCAGGCCACCACAGGGGGGAAATTCGAAAATTCATCATTGCTCCGCATGTTTTTGGGTTATAATTCATTACCGGCCTGTTAAAAAGCATAAACCATACCAACATTAAAAATCGTTTAACATCAAGGCATTAACAAAACAACCCGCTAAAAAAACATGATATACGACAATCTAATTGACAAATACGTTAATTTACGTGCTAATTGTCATATATGTTAATCAACTCATTGGAGCGATCATGACCCCACATCAGTTTTTTCAAGAAATCACCCTGAGAATCTGCAGCAGCCTTGATATTGAAAAAGGCATGCGGGCATGCCTGGCTATTATCAAACAGGTCATGCCCGCAGATGAACTCATGCTCCACTTTTATGATCCGAAACTGGACTGTCTTCGCATAATTGCCCGGGCAAATTCACACAGGGCTATTCTTGAGAACAGACCCATCCCACTGCCAAAAGAAATAGATCTGGTCAAAGCAATAAAGGCCCTGCCCAGAACCTACATCACCAATACCTCCGGTATAAACAAACTCAACGACAGCCTCATGGCGACCTACCATATGCCTGGCTATTCCCTGCTTCAAATGTTCCTTGAAACACGGGAACAAAAATACGGACTGGGGCATATCACCCTGTGCGCCAAAGGAGAAAACCGTTACACTGAAAAACATCTGGAACAATTGGTACGGATCAGAGAACCATTTACCATTGCCACCATTAATGCCCTTCACCACTTAAAAATTCTCAAGGCCAGGGAAGATCTCGAGGCAGAAAACGAGATTCTTAAACAGGAACTTGCCCCCCTTCCCGGGGATACTCTGGTGGGTGAGGAAAACGGACTAAAAGAGGTAATGGAAAAAATACGGCAGGTGGCAAAGACAGATACCTCTGTTCTGCTCACCGGTGAAACCGGGGTGGGAAAGGAAATGGTGGCCAACCGGATTCATGCCCTGTCCCAGAGAGCTCAAAAGCCTCTCATCAAATTCAACTGCGGTGCCATTCCCGACACCCTTGTGGACAGTGAATTGTTCGGCCATGAAAAAGGGGCATTTTCAGGGGCAGTCGCCAAAAAGCAGGGGAAATTCGAACGGGCCCACCAAGGCACCCTCTTTCTGGATGAGGTGGGTGAATTATCCCTCACAGCCCAGGTCCGGCTGCTCCGGGTCCTTCAGAACGGGGTAATTGAACGGGTGGGCGGTATCTCCCCCATCCAGACCAATGTAAGGGTCATTGCAGCCACCAACCGGGACCTTGAAGCCATGGTTGCAGTCGGCACCTTTCGCAAAGATCTCTGGTTCCGTCTCAATGTTTTTCCCGTTGACATCCCTCCCCTTCGGGAACGGCAGATGGATATCCCCCTGCTGGCCCATTATTTTATCCGGGAGAAAAGCTGCGAACTGAATCTGCCGGTTATCCCCTCCCCTGCCCCGGGTACCATCGCTAACCTCACGGCCTATCCCTGGCCGGGGAATATCCGGGAACTGAAAAATGTCATCGAGCGCTCCCTGATACTTAATAAGGGAGAAGACCTGGTTATTGATCCCAGTGGAATCGAGTCCTTGGCATTAACCCTGCCACCTGCCAAAGCCGGACCGGAAGAAAACCTTCAGCCCCTCGAACTGGACAGGGTTATTGCCGCACATATTGAAAAGGTATTAACCAAGGCCCGCGGAAAGATACACGGTCCGGGCGGAGCTGCAGAGATGCTCAACATCAATGCCGGCACCCTTAGGCATCGTATGAACCGCTTGGGAGTCGTTTACGGCCGAAAACGAAAGGCCTGCGATTTGTCAAAAAGATAAAAAAACTTCGAAACCTAATCTGTCATGATAAATTTATATATCATATCCGCCAGGGGAACGGTGGATCCCGGAGACAGGATATTCCCGGCCAAAACATGGTGGCTGGGATCCTGCGAGGTGGTAACAGGAACGAGGGTTTTCCGCTCACTGCCAACTGCTGCAAAGGCTGTTTCCGTAGCCTGTGGATCAACCACCTGATCCAGAGGAGAATAAATCACAAGACAGGGGGTCTTGATCAGGGAAAGATCCTGCTGCCTGACCATCTTTACCAACCCCATCATAGGCAGCAACGCCTTTGTGGGATATTGGTTGGTCCAATACCGGCCATGATCAGGATTTGTGGCTTTCCAGGACCGTTCTTCACCAATGACCAGTTCAGCCATCTGCCTGCCCCAGGGCCAGGTCAGGATAACGGCAGAGGGATCAGCAGGTTTAAAGTTGGGAGAGATAAGGATACAGGCAGAAAGACTATCAAACCCGGTATTTTTACCGGCCTGCCCCGCCAGCCAGGTCACGGAGGTTCCCCCTGTGGAGGTTCCGATCATGATCACTTTTTTTCCAATTCTTTTTCCGATTTCAAAGGCCTCAATCGTATCGTTGAGCCAGTTATTCACGCTGGCCTCAGCCAGAGCATTTCCTGTTCTGCCGTGCCCGGCAAGCCGGGTATAAAAGAGATTTGCCTTCAACTTTTGAGCAATCAGATTTGATAGAGGAGCAGTTTCCTGCCGGGTGGCTGAAAATCCATGAATATAAACCAGGCTGTATTCGGTCTGTGCTCCCGGTTGTCCTGCCCAGATAATGGTCTTTTCCGTATTGGGAATAAGATCATCAAACCGTTGTTCCCGGTCTACCAGAAAGGCATCCAGATTTTCCGGCAGATCAACCGGACGGATGGTCTTATCGATGTCTACACAGGGACCGATCAGGAACAAAAGGACAATACCCAACAAGAGGGCAAGGCAGACCTGTCGCCATGACATAGATTGTTTACTGCCTGCCAATGGTTTGCCCATGAAAGGTCCTATCGATGGCTTGCCGCAAGGCCGATACCCGCACCGATAAAACTTGTGCCGATCACCCTCTTGATCCACTTACCCACAGAGGCCCTGGAAAATATGGAAACAATCTTCTGTCCCCCAAGGGCATAGAGCATAAAGCAGACAAAGGCAATCACAGCCATCACAGAAAGCAGCAGGCTGCATTGAGCCAGATAACCTTTCTGCGGATGGATAAACTGGGGAAAAACCGCCGTAAAAAAGATAATGGCCTTGGGATTGCCAGCCGTGACCATAGCCGACTGAAAAAATAACTTTCTCAAAGGGGTATTGGCCTGGATTTTACCTTCGGTTGATTCAGAAGAAATTCCAAGGTCTGATGCCAGTAAAATAGACACACCCATATAAACCAGATAGGCAGCTCCTGCCCATTTAATAACAAGAAACACATTTTCAGAGGCCAGCAAAATGGTGCCCAACCCAACAATGGAGACCAGCGCCTGAACCATGGTCACCGCAACATTACCCAAAGCCGAAGCCATAGTGCGCTTTGCCCCGTGCTGCATCCCGTGGGTCAGGGCCAGAAGCATGCTGGGTCCAGGAATAATGGAAGCAATAAAAACAGTCACTGAAAACGCTATAATAAAATGCAAAGACATGCCAAACTCCTACTAATAATTAACGACTGAACTTGCTGACTTTTTCGGAGTCCTTTCCGAAAAAGTCGAATTTATCTAATCTGACTTTTCATCCTTTACTGTTCTCGCTCTTCTCGCTTTACTTGGCTTCTCTCGCTGCCCTTATTCAAAAATCGTATGCTTTTTCGGATCAAAAGCCTCCCGAATCCCCTCCCCGGTAAAGGTCACGGTCATCAACGTCACCACAAGCGCGCCGACAACGGATGCGGATATCCACCAGGCCTCCATGTTCTGCCACCCTTGAGAGAGCAGCTCCCCCCAGGAGGGTGTAGGCGCCGGCAGACCGAATCCCAGATAATCCAGGGAGGTCAGCGCCACAATGCCACCGGAAATGGCAAAGGGGGCATAGGTGACGATCACGGAAATGGTATTGGGAATGATATGCCTGAATATGATCCGAAAATGCGAGGCCCCGAGGGACCTAACCGCAAGGATATACTCTCGTTCTTTTTCCTTATAGGTCATGGTCCGCATGACCCAGGTAATGCCGATCCAGCCGAAAAAGGCCATGATCAAAATAAGGATCAAGAAGTTAGGCACCACAATGGAGGAGATGATGATAATCACGTATAAAAAGGGAATATTGCTCCAAATTTCTATAATCCGCTGAAAAAAGAGGTCAAACTTCCCCCCGAAGTATCCCATGGAACAGCCGATGGTTATGCCCACGGTGTAGTTGAGCAGCAACAGGATAAAGGAAAAAAGAATGGCCGTGCGGAATCCATAGACCAATCGGGCAAGGATATCCCGCCCCACATTATCCGTCCCAAAAAAATGACGCTGCTCAAATGAAGGGGGGAACGGAGGATAATCGTTGAGCCGAAGATCGTTTTCATAGGGGTTGTAAGGCACCGGCGGCATGATCACAAAGCCACGACTCCCTTCCTGTCGCATCTTTTCTTTCAGATCCCGGTAGTTGGTCTCATAGGCATACTTAAGGCCGAGTGTCTTCCCTGGAATCATCTCTCCGTATGTGGGGAAATAAAAGCTGCCATCATGATAAACCATCAGGGCCCGGGAATTGATAAACACCTCGGCAAAAAAAGAAATCAGGATCAGTGTCAGAATGATCACAAAGGACCAGAATCCCCTGGATATGGAGCGAAACCGTCGAAGCTTCTGGACTGTAACCGGATTCAAAAATGCCATGGGGACTCCTTTATTTAAACCGTACCCTTGGATCCACAAGGGCCACGCAAACATCGGACAGAATATTACCGATCATGAACAACAGGGAAGAAATCACAAGAATGCCCATGACCACGGGATAGTCCCGGTCCACAATGGACTCATATCCCAGCAGGCCCATGCCGTTGATATTGAACACCTTTTCAATGAGAAAAGAGCCCATGAGGATAATGGAAATATTATTGCCGAAACTTGTGGCAATGGGAATCAGGCTGTTTCGGAGGGCATGGCGGAGCACTGCCTTTTTAAATGGCAGCCCCTTGGCTATGGCGGTTCTCACATAATCGGCTGACAGATTGTCCATCAGGGTATTTTTCATAAGAAGGGTCATGACGGTAAAAGAACCGATCACATAGGAGAACAGGGGCAGCACCGTATGCCATGCCACATCCATGATCTTTTCGGGCAGACTCATATCGTCAAACAAATCCGATACCAGGCCCCCCAAAGGAAAGAAATCAATGCGGGAACCAAAAATGACCAACATGAGGACCCCGGCCACCCAGCCGGGAATGGCATAGCCTGTGAAAATAATGGCTGACGAAATATTGTCAAAGCCGCTGTTGTGGCGAACGGCTTTGGCCACACCCAGTGGAATACAGATCCCGTAGATAAGGATGAGACTTAATACACCGAAATAAAGGGAGATGGGGATACGCTCCCGGATCATCTCCCACACCGGGTCATGATAGCGGGTGGACCGTCCCAGATCCCCCTGAATCACCTTGGACAGCCAGAATACATAGCTTTCCAGAACGGGCTTGTCAAAGCCGTAGTATTCCTCAAGCTTTTTGATCTGCTCTTGAGACAGGGGCTGGCCTTCACCGGCTCCCGCCCTGGACCGACCACCTTCCTGTCCGGTCTGCATGGCCCGTGTTTCTGCAATGATTCGCTCAATGGGGCCGCCGGGCACAAACCGGGTAATGGTAAACACCATTACGGTGATACCGATGAAAGTCGGTATCACCAGAAGGAGTCGTCTGATAAAATAGGCGGTCATGACATGGTATCAAACACCGATGCCAGGGCTTTGTCCAGATTTTCAGGCTGCGTACCGCCGGCCTGGGCCATATCCGGACGTCCGCCGCCGCCACCGCCAACAATACCTGCAGCGGTTTTGACAATATTTCCGGCTTTATAGGTGTGGGTCAAATCATCGGTGACCACGGCAATGAGCAGAGCCTTGCCGTTGGATTCTGCGCCCAGAAGCAGGACACCGGATTTAAGTTTGGCCTTGAACTTGTCTGCCAGATCCCGAAGCTGGGATGGGTTTTCAATCTCAACCTTTTTGGAGAGGACCTTGACCCCGTTGATCTCTTTTATACTGTCTTCAATACTGTCAACCGATTTGGAGGCAAGTTTTGCTTTAATGGACGCAAGCTGCTTTTCAAGGGCTTTTTTCTCAGTGATCAGGGTTTCGACCTTTATCACCACATCATCCTTGTTTCCCTTGAGAAGCCCTGCTGCGGTTTCAATAGCCTTCTGATCGGCATGAACGGTATCCAATGCCGCCTGACCGGTCACCGCCTCAATACGGCGGACGCCCGAGGCAATCCCGCCTTCGGACAGGATGCGAAAGAGCCCGATATCCCCGGAAGCCGCGGTATGGGTACCGCCGCAGAGTTCCTGTGAGAACTGCCCTTGGGAAACCACCCGGACCACATCACCGTATTTTTCTTCAAACAGGGCTGTTGCACCGGCTTTAACCGCCTCATCCATGCTCATCTCTTTGGTGGATATCCCATGGTTTTCCCTGACCCGCATATTGACCTCGGTCTCAATGGCTGCCAGTTCCTCCGGCATAATGGCGGAAAAATGGGTAAAGTCAAATCTGAACCGATCCTCTGTTACCAAAGAACCTGACTGTTTAACATGGTCACCCAATACGCTTCGAAGTGCTGAGTGAAGGATATGGGTGGCGGAATGGTTGATGGCAATTGCCTGGCGCCGGGGTGCATCGACCTTAAGGGTGAACGTATCTCCTTTTTTGCACTGGCCGGATGTCACCTTACCCTTGTGGATAAATAATCCTGAGGGATCTTTCACCGTATCCGTTATTTCAACGGCACAATCGGCATTTTCAAAAACACCTTTGTCTCCGACCTGGCCGCCGGATTCTGCATATAACACTGTCGCAGCAGTTACAAGTTCAACCTCATCACCTGATGTAGCAACCTGCACCTCTTTGTCATCCTGTACCACGATAAGCAGATCGGATTCGGTTTCAAGACTGTCATAGCCCTTGAAAACGGTCTTCACACCGGCTGAAGTCAAAGGCTTATACGCCTCCCCTACGCCTGCAAATGTTTTCTTGGATTTGGATCTGGCCCTCTGCTGGGCCATGGCTGCATCAAAGCCGTCTATGTCCAGATCAATATCCATCTCCTTGACGTGGTCAACAATAATGTCCACGGGAAACCCGAATGTATCGTAGAGTTTGAAAATCACATCACCGGGGATGATACTTTCATTTTTAGACTGAATCCCCTCAATGGTGGCTTCCAGAAGTTTCATGCCGGTCCCTAAGGTTTCCAGGAATTTTTCTTCCTCATTTGTCACGACATTGAGGATAAAAGCCGCAGAATCCTTAAGTTCGGGATAGGCATCGTCCATGATGGAGAAAACCGTTCGTACCGTTTCATGGAGAAAAGGTTTTACAAGGCCGATACTTCTTCCGTAGCGGATGGCCCGGCGCATGATCCTTCGAAGCACATAGCCACGCCCTTCGTTGGAAGGCAGGATACCGTCGCTGATCAGAAAGGCGGCTGCCCTGGAATGATCGGCAATAACCTTCATGGCCACTTCCACCTCATTGGACTCATTCCGTTTTTTTCCGGCAAGTTCCCCCACCTTTTCCATAA
>PIVQ01001630.1 GCA_003354055.1 Desulfobacteraceae bacterium
CATCACTCAACGATGTATTTGCTGCAGTCCAAAAGCACACAAATCGGGAAATTCGATATTTCCCGGGACTCCCTGGTATGGATGGGCGATAACCTTCAAAAAGGGGGGGAACGCCGAAAAAAGGGCTGAAAATCGATGCAGCCCTAAAATTTCCACGGTGGCACGTCACATTAAAACGAGCCTTATCTGGTTGGGATTTGAAATAACACGTAAAAAACAGCAAATAACTAGTGAAATTGATGTATGGATGTATAATGATGTTATAAACCATCTTAGACTACTCCCAAGGGTGCTTTCCATATCTACTCATCACCACCTTTCATCCCATGTGCCTAATTTTTTCGAGATAGACCCAATAGAAAAACTCCCCAAATAACTAGCACACTTAGTGCGTGATTTGCGTATTTTGCTGAAATGGATCATCCAACCGTTCAAATTTGTCTGTACCACCTGAGCTATCCCCTCCTCAATAACGAAAACCAATCTGCACCGCTAAATTGGTCAAGGAAGACGTATCTCAAAAATAAATTTTTCGCCATTCACGCCAACACCGCGCTCGTACACCGTCTTGAATCAATGAATGTTCCGCCTCTGTCGCCCTCTCCCACCCGTATTCCATTCTCAGATGCATATAGAAAGGTCTTGTTGTGATGGTTTGGTGTGTTCTGCTGTGACTACCATCATTTGGGTACAGGGACTTGTTGAGGTCTCATGGTTCTTCTTTTGTGTGTGCTGTTGCTACTCGAGTGGTGTTAGAAAGCACCTAAACAGAGTTTTGTGTGTGATTGTGTGCCTAGGCCA
>PIVQ01000122.1 GCA_003354055.1 Desulfobacteraceae bacterium
GGCCTGACCATTGATAAGGTCCTCATTGAAAAAGAGTTTCTCCGGCGTAAGGATTTAAGCCGGCTCTTTGCCAAGATCGCCCTCATAGACACCCGGCTCCTTGACCGGGATTTTGCCGAAATTCTTATTCACAGGGAGATTGCCTCAAAAAAAGATACGGACCGGGCATTTCGAAAGCAGCTCAACAACTTTGAAGACAGCGGGGTCGCAATGCTGGTGGGGGATATCCTGGTGGAATCAGAGGTCATTGCCGCGGAGCTACGGGATGAAATCATCTCAGAACAGGACCGGTCAGGTAAAAATAAAAGACAAGCCTCCACCAATGCATTTTCCGCAGAATTCGGGGCCATTGTGGACCTTCAGGTATCCGAAGACCGTGTCCAGGCCTGGATCAGGGTTCCAAAGACGGTTCACGGAACAACCGATGTGACCCCAATAAAAGCACTAATCAAAAAACGAGGCATTACCAACGGTGTGGTCAAAGACGCCAAGCTCAAAGAATTTATAAAAAACTGCAAAGATCCCCATGAAAAGTTTGTGGCGGCCCAGGGAATACCTGCCAGCGTGGGTAAACCTGCACGAATCGAATATCACTTCAACACCGAGCATGAAGGGGCGGGTGTGGTCAGGGAAGACGGCTCCATTGACTTCACGGCCAGGGGTGATTCTCCTTTTGTAAAGAAGGGAGGGGTTCTCGCGGAAAAGCATCCCATGGCCCATCCCAAACCGGGCATGGATATTTTCGGAGAGACCCTTCTGGTGGGAGAGGTGGAAGATATGCCCCTGCAGGGCGGAGAAGGGGTAAAGTTCTCCGATGATGAACTGCAGCTTTTAGCCACAATGTCGGGCCAGCCCAGCCTGGATTCCAAGGGCGTGGTATCGGTGCTGGAACAGTTCACCGTCAAAGGGGATGTGGATTTCAAAACCGGGAATATCAACTTCAGCGGAAACGTGCTGGTCACGGGAACGGTCAAGGAGGGATTTACCGTGGAATGTGACGATCTGACCGCCGACGAGGTCAACGGGGCCACCATATTGATCCGCGGAGATCTGAAAGTATCCAACGGTATTGTCAACTCCCATGTGGAAACCCAGGGCAGTATCCAGGCCAAATTCATTAACAATGTAGAACTCTTTGCCAACGGCAATATGATGGTCACACGGGAAATCATGGGGTCCAGGATTCTCATCTCCGGTGCCATGAATAATGAAACCGGCAGGATCACCGATTCATTGATTGCTGCCCGCCTCGGGTTCTCCGTTAAGCAGATCGGGACTGAAAAGGCGGAAATCTCGACCATCAAAACAGGTGCCGACGACCATATTCGATGGGTTTCCCAACGATTTGACGGCAAAATTTCAAAGATTCAGCAGACCCTGGACCTTGTCATCACCGAAAAACGTGAGCTGGATGACGACCATAATGCCCTGCATGTTGATGTGGCCAACCAGACCTTTGCCCAGGAAAAGCTGAACAAGAAAATGGAATTCATTGAAAAAATGATGGGCAAGGCAGGCAGCAAGGAAGAACGGATGAAACTTGCCCAGGATCTCAAAGAAATCGAAGTCAGCATTGACCAGGCTGACGAACGGATACGCTCTATTTTTCAGGACCAGGATGAGGTGATGCAGAAGATCAACGAATCTGATGGGAAAATCCAGGACGGTAACGACCGGATCCAGGCCATTGAAAAAGAGAAGAGTGTCATTGTCACACGCCTGGAACGGGAAGATCCGATTCCTCTGCTCACCGCCACTAAAAAGGTGTACCGCGGTACAAAAATCATGGGCACGGCAGCCTCTTTTATTCTTCAAAACGAAATGGGTGCAACCAAGTTCACCGAAATAGATACGGGAAATTCAGAGGCACCTAAACAGATCACTCACCAGACCATTAACATTTAAGGAGACTGCGCCATTACCCGTCAAAAAATAATGGTTATCGATACCAGAGAGGATCTGCGTGACAGGATAAAAGCGCTTCTGTCCGGCCACGGATACGATGTTGTGGGTTTTGACAGGCCCACCCCTGGTCTTGCGGCTCTGGGGGATGCAACGTCTGATCCCTTTATTCTTATTATTGCCGGGTTTGCCATGGCGGAAATGATGGGGGATATACTCCTGACAAAGGCCCGGGAAATTTCCCCGGACACCCGACGTATACTGATTTCAGATGCCGCCTATATCGATACCATGGTATCAGCCATCAACACGGCGCGGATTCACTCCTGCCTGACCCAGCCTTTTGAGGACGCGGACCTGCTCAATCAGGTTGACCAGTGCAGCCGAGGGTTCAAGGCAGCCCTGAAAATGAAGGCACTGCAACTGACGATCAAGCGGCAGAACCGGCAGTTATTCAAGATAGCCGGCAATTTCAAAAAAAAGGAAGCCGCGGACCTTGCCCAAATGAACGCCCGGAAAAAAGAATTAAGGATTCTCGAGTCAAAGCTCAAAGCCGGTCAGGGAGCGGGAACGGCCGACAGTATACCGGGGCTTAACGAAATCATAGACGCCAAGGATATTGATTATACGGCCCAGGGATTCGGCGTTGATTTCCGAAACGTAAAATCCCAGGTCAAAGAAATCTTTGAGACCGCCCTGTTCAGCCAGGGGCTTTCTCCCTTAAGCTTAAGCTACCAGGATGTGGTATTCCGCGCAGGTCAGGAACGCCAGAATCCAGAGCTTGTGCGAAAGATGCTCCCGCCAATTCGTATGCTACTTGATCAGAGCCATGAGGCCGGTATGAATCTATTCGGCATAGACTTCAAGCGGTATCTGGATGCCCATTTTAAGTTGAGTTTTTCCGAGAACAGGGCCAAGGCCTATCTCCGGCTCACCGTTAAAAACCAAAAAATCATGGACTTAACCTGCATACGATATTACCTGTCCTGGTATAAAGTCACCTATGGCGTCACCTCGGATACAAAGATCGAGTCATGGCTGGAAGGTGCCTTAAAAACTGAGAGTATAGATAAATTAACTCCACTTGTCATTGCCCACGGCCTTGATCCGGTCTACCCTGTGGACGGTGAAATAAAATATCACTTTCCCACGGATTTTCTCCATGCAGGCAAGGTCGGTGAAGACGGAAGCATCAACTTCAGAGACCGGGGCGAGATTCCCTTTGTCAAGGCCAACACCTTTCTGGCGGCTCAACTCACGGCAAAACCGGGTAAACCCGGGGTCGATGTGACAGGGAAAGAGATTGCCGTCCGGGAGCCTTTCGACCGGACATTTGAGGCAGGCCCCGGTACCGCCCTGTCCGAAGACGGAAAGAAAATTTATGCTGCGGTTGGCGGCCAGCCCCATCTGGATGCCACGGGCAAGGTCAGTGTCTGTCCTGAGTTAAAAATTGACGGAGACCTGGGCTTTGAAACCGGAGATGTGATCTTTGACGGCAATGTGGTAGTCAACGGCACGGTAAAAGAGGGATTCAAGGTCAAGGGCGCCTCTCTCACCGCCAAAGAGATCAAAGGGGCGCAAATTGACCTGACAGGAGATCTCAACGTATCTTTCGGCATCGTGGATACGGAACTTGTAAATGTAAAAGGCTCTGTTCAGGCCAAGTTTATCCACAACTCCAAGATCAACGCCTTCGGAGACCTTATTATCCAGCGGGAAATCGTTGATTCCACCATCCGGCTGTCCGGTGCCTGTGTCAATACCTCCGGAAATATCATCAATTCGGAAATATCTGCCAATATGGGAATTGATGCGGGCGACATCGGTACGGATACGGCTATGCCCTCAAAGCTCACCGTGGGAAAAGATGAGCATACGTTGCAACTTGTAGCGGCACTCGATGCAAAAATACGTGTCAACCTGGAGGCTGCCGGTCTCCTGAACAAAGATATTCTGGATCTTGAAAAAGAGGATCAGGATCTCCACGGCGCCATTGCCCATCATGCAACGGTTCAGGACAGAGCCCAGCTGGGATTAAAAAACATCAAAGAAAAAATGGCAGGTCTTAAAGCCTCGGGCAACATGTCAGCCTTTCAAAAGGTAAACAAAGCCGTTACACAGATTGAAACAGATGCCAAGGATGCAGAAGAGTCCATTAACAAGGGATTCGAGCGCCAGGATGGTATTGCCCGGGAAATATCCCAGAACAATAAACGGATCGCCCAGTTCGAGGACCTGAATACCGGGCTGGAAGATGATAAGAAGCGTCTGCTGGAATATACAGAAACCAAGCACCCCAAGGCCCAGGTTAAAGTGGCGAGAAAAATCCGCTCCGGCACCCAGGTTTTAGGGCCGAACACCACACTGACCCTGTATAACAACGATGCACATTGCAGGATTGTTGAAATGGCCGTCAAAGGGGAGGATATCGGCGGCCTCCTTTTCCATGAGATGAAAATTACCCCTTACTGATATCAGACTATATAGATGTGTAACCCTCTAATCCAATCTTGACAAGATACACTCTTTTATCTTAGAATATCAGCTATCTAAATATTTACTGCACCCTGATTTTTAAATTTTAAAAAAACGTCTATCCCGTTGAATTCGTAATATAAACAATTGGGAGTTACACATGGTATCCGGTTCCCAAAGAGATAACGATGAAAGCTTGTCGATGGACATCGACACCCCTGCGGCCAATGACAGAATCGTAGATGTGAATGATGCCAGGATCACAGCGGTCATATTCACCCTTGATGATAGTTATTATGCGTTTAACGGGGAGGATATTTCTGAAATCCTACCGTTTACAAAGATAAATTTTGTGCCCGGTTGCCCCGACTTTATTCTGGGGTTGGTGAATATCCGGGGGGATATCGAATCAGTGCTCAGCCTCCATGCACTTCTGGGAATCGTAAAGCCTGATATCTCTAAAAAAAGCCGTATTGTTATCGCAGGCAAAGGCCGTGGCAGGTCCGGTATTCTGGTTGATTCGGTCGAAGATGTCATTGATATCCGGGAAAGTTCATTCAATACAAGCCTCTACACCCATGAAAAAGAATTTGTCGTGGGCGAAACCTTTTACCAGGATAAATATGTCGCCATCATTGATGTGGAAAAATTATTTTCACAATTAAGGATCGGCTCCAAAATTACTTGATCTTTTGTTTTCAAAATACCCAGTCTTTTAAGGGGTTTTGGAAACAATTTAGATCAAGTTATTTTGTAACGATTCCTAACCGTTTAAACCCGGGCGCAAGAATGAAAAATATTTTTAAGACAGAAGAGTACCTTATTTTTACGATAGAAGAGATACGATTTGGTGTCAAAACAAGCCGGGTATCAAAAATGGTTCCCCTTGAACAGGTAAAATTAGAACAGCTAAACCCAGAAGAGATTGAGGTGTGCTGGTTTCATGAAAGAATTGTTTTTTCAAAAAAAGAGATCTTCTATCAAACCCCGATGGTGCTTTGGGTCAAAGACAGGCAAGAGCCAATGGGAATTGTTGTTGATCAGCCAGGAGACATCCTAAAAATTAACAGGGACGATATTCGGCCCTTACCACAATTGATCCGGCAATATAGCGGAACTGCCATGATTGAGTTCGTTGCCCTGAAGAACAATGTCATAATCCTGCTGATGAATATGGATCGCCTCATTACACATAAGGAGTAAGACACTAATTAAATAACCCAAGGTGGATTAATTTTGGATCAAGGAGAGAAAAATGCTTCGCTATTTTCGTAAAAGCCTTTCCAGACAGATCATTGCCCAGTTTTTACTGGCAGCTATCATACCGATAACAGCCATTGCAATTCTGGCATTTACATATGTTAAAAAAGAGCTGAAACAGGATGCATTCAACCAGTTGTCAGCCTTGGAAGAAATTAAAAAACGCCAGCTCTCGGATTATTTAAAAGAACGTCTCACCGATGTCAGCATTCTATCTCAACTCGCCCAGGTCAGGGACGTTTTCAGGGAATTGAAAAATTATCACACTGAAGTAGGAGTTGATCCCAATGGTCAGTTCAATGTCACGTCGGAACTATATAGGACCATTGTAGATAAGAACGATCCTTTTTTACAATTGTATACCAAAAGCTATGGGTATCACGATATTTTTTTTATCTGCAAAAAATTTGGACATGTCATGTATACCGTGGCCCGGGAGAACGATCTTGGTACCAACCTGAAAACCGGACCTCTCAAAAACTCAGGGCTTGCCAAGCTCTGGACAACGGTAGTTGCAACCAAACAAAGTACCATGACGGATTATAGTGATTACGCACCCAGCAACGCTCCGGCCGCCTTTTTAGGCGCACCTGTTCTTGATTCCGAGGGAAAAACCATAGGAGTCATCGCTTTACAGGTCTCAACCAAACAAATTGATTATATCATGCAGGCGAACGTCGGGATGGGAGAAACCGGAGAGACCTATATTGTGGGAGAAGATCTTCTCATGCGCTCTAACTCCAGGTTTGACTCCCAGACCACCATCCTGAAAAAAAAGATCGATACCGTAGCAGCCCACAGGGCATTAAAACAGGATGACCTGACACAAAAAACGGAAATCATTAAAGATTATAGAGGGATAAGGGTATTGAGTTCCTATTCTCATCTGGGACTGGATGAAACCTTTGGGTTTGATTTTGACTGGGTTATTATTTCTGAAATTGATGAGTTAGAGGCATTTGCCCCCATCATCGGCATTGGATGGCGTATCCTTGTCACCGGCATCGCCCTGGTGCTGTTTGCCTGGGGTGCGGGATTTCTGAGTTCAAGAATTATCACCCGCCCCATAACTGCGGCTTCAAATGCCCTGGTTCGTATTGCCGACGGTGATCTCACGGTTGAAATTCAGGGAAACGGGGAAAACGAGATTGGCAAAATGATGGCAGCCATGTCGGCTATGGTCGTAAACTTAAGGGAGATGGTCAAGGTTGTGTCTGAGGCAGCACTAAAAACCAGCCAGTCAATCAGTGAAATATCCTCAGCAGTGGAAGAACAGTCTGCCGTAATCACTGAGCAGTCCTCTTCGGTAGCAGAAATCTCCTCCACGTTAGAAGAATTTTCTGTATCATCCTCACAGATTGCAGACCACAGCACAAGTGTGGCAGACATTACCGGCCAGACCCTGGAAAAGACCCGTGAAGGGGCGCTGGCTGTGGAGACAGTGAGGACACAGATGGGGGATATTCATCAGGATAATGAAAACAATATTAATAGTATTCTGGACCTTGGCAAACGCTCGGAAGAGATCACCAAAATTATGGATATTATAAACAATATCGCAGACCAAACCAAGCTGATCGCCTTTAATGCGGCGCTGGAAGCATCCAGCGCCGGGGAAGCAGGCAAACGGTTTGGCGTCGTGGCCAATGAGATCAGACGACTGGCCGATAATGTCATGGAATCCACCGGCGAGATCGAAAAGAAAATCCAGGAAATCCAGGCAGCAGTCAACAATCTTGTCATTTCCTCGGAAAACAGTACAAAAGGGATTGAAGGCAGCCTGGATTATGCGGTCCAGGCCACCCAATACATTGAAGCCATTGTTGAGGGCGTGGATGCCAATGCCAATGCAGCCAGACAGATTTCCATTTCTGCACAGCAGCAGAAAACAGCCAGTGAACAGGTGGTCACAGCAGTAAGGGAAATCGCTGTTGGTGCCGGCCAGACCAGTATTTCCATGGAACAGATCAGTGCTATCGGCAAGGAACTGGCTGAGAAATCCGACAGCCTTAAAAACCAGGTCATGAAATTTAAGCTGGAAGCATAGAGGCGAGCCCAATGCCACAGATAAAAATTCTGGTAGTGGATGACAGTGCACTTGATCGGGATATCATTGTGGGAATTCTCTCCTCTGACCCTGACATCCATGTGGTCGGCACGGCACAAAACGGTAAAGAAGCGATTGAAAAAGTGCTGCAACTGAAACCCGACCTTGTGACCATGGATATTTTCATGCCGAAAATGGACGGCCTTGAAGCCATAGAGCATATCATGGCCCGATGCCCTGTGCCGATCCTTGTGATCACTTCCACCCGGAAATCAGCCATCACATACAGCGCCATCACAAAGGGTGCTATGGAGGTAACTTCCAAAGCCACGTTGACATCAAAAAACAGCGACAAGGTGATCCGGCAGATCAAACTGCTGGCAAAGGTAAAGACAATTTCCCATATCCGGGGTAACAAAACAAAAAAGGATCTGCACCTGCGTCTAAGCCCCGGAAAGGATCGAAAAGTCATTGCCATTGCAGCCTCAACAGGAGGCCCGCAGGCCCTTTCAGAAATTTTATCCGACCTTCCGAAAAATTACCCCTTCCCCATTATGATTGCCCAGCATATTGATCCTGATTTTGTTTGCGGGATGATCAACTGGTTGAACTCTGTGGTGGAAATAAAGATTAAAGAGGCTGAGCAGGGTGAACGAATCCTGGGCGGGACAGTTTATTTTGCGCCCCCGGCAAAGCATCTGACACTCTCTAATCACCAAACGATCAGGCTTGTGGATAAAGGATCGAAAGATATATATCTTCCATCCTGCAACCTGCTGATGGAATCGATTGGGAATCATATTGGTACAAACAGCATCGGAATCATCCTGACCGGCATGAGCAATGACGGCGTTACAGGCATGGAAAAACTTAAACGCTGCGGCGGAACAACCATTGCACAGGATGAATCTTCATCGCTCATTTTTGGAATGCCCAAACTGGCTATTGAAAGCGGTTGTATTGATACCGTACTCCCACTTGGCCGGATATCCCAATGGCTTATCAATTTTGCGAAAAGCGGTATCGAAAAATGATTGCGCATACCCAAACAGGTCTTCAAGAAAAGACGCGCCTTTCTTTGACACTTTTTCAGGACCTGATTGCAGAAAAGACCGGGATTCATATCAAACAAAATCAGTTTTCAAAGCTTGAATTTGCAATTCAGGAGCAGATGTTGAAAAGGGATATAACTTCAACGGATACCTATTTTAAAAATATTACTTTGCAGCCGGAAGAATTTTATCACCTTGTAGGACGCCTGACAGTGAATGAAACCTATTTTTTGAGGGAACCTGCCTATATGGAACTCTTTTCCGGCCGCCTGATTCCCGAACTGCTCTCCGGCAAAAAGAAAACTATCAAGATTGTCAGTGCAGGCTGTTCCACAGGCCCGGAACCATATTCCCTGGCCATGATGCTCATGGAAACATATGGTCCGGACAGCCGGAATCTTTTTTCCATCATCGGTTTTGATATCGATCAATATGCACTAAAGCTTGCGCAAGAAGGGGTATACGGAAAATACAGTTTCAGAAATTTTAATCCCGATCTGAAAAAACAATACTTCCAATCCCTTGGAAAGGACAGGTATAGGATAAAGGCCCATGTTCAAGAAATGGTAGATTTTTTACACCTGAACCTTCTCAACAATGACTATCCCCCCGCCCTGAAAGGGGTGGACATTATTTTTTACCGTAATGTTTCCATCTATTTTGCCCCTGCCAAACAAGAGTTTGTGTTTAAAAAGCTGCTGAGTCTGTTGAATCCGGGGGGATATATTATCACGAGTGCTGCAGAAGTCCACCGGCATGATTCTGATATCATTACATCCAAAGAGGTTGACGGTCTGTTTATTTTCTGCAAATCAGATGATCAATACAAGCCCCCTTCCCCCCTTAGACCAGATGCACCCGTTGCCCCCGACATTAAAACAGGATCCCGGGAAATGCCAAGGGCATTTTCACAGCTTTTAAAAAAGACCGGGGGGATAAAAGTATCAAAACCCGCAAGCCCCGGGCATAGCCCCCCTAAAAAATCACAGCCGGATACAGAGACCCTTTTCCGGAAAGCCTCCGGATATGTTCAAACCAAGGCCTATGATAAGGCGCTGCAATTACTGGACAACTTGATCACGACAGAACCCGGTTTCATCAAGGCATGGACACTGAAAGCTGCGGTTTTAATGAACCGGAATGATCTGGCCGGTGCAAGGTCTTTTTGTTATAAGGCCATTAAAACGGACCCGCTCTGTTTTGAAGGATATTTTTTGGCAGGATTGATCGCCAAACTTGAAAATGACCCGGCAGAGGCAATTAAAAGATTTCAGGAAAGCCTCTATATTGATCCGTCATGCTGGCTGTCTCATTTTTATCTGGCAGAAATCTACCGGTTTTCGGCAGATACAAATAAGGCGATTTTCGAATACCAAAGCGTTATTCGGTATATCGAGGAACATGGCGTAGACATCCAGGGGCCGGCCTTCCCTTATATTTCCTTTACTGCCGGCCAGATTCGTCACCTTTGTGAATATAATATTGATCAACTAAAGAGTTCACCGCCCCGGGGAGGATGATGTGGGATTTGACAGAAGCAAATTTTTAGACCGGTTCTTACAGGAAACAAAAGAAAATGTGGGAAGGCTCAACGAGGGTCTTTTGGAACTGGAAGACCACCCTGATAACACAGAAACAATGGATACAATATTTCGTGCCGCCCATACGATCAAGGGATCATCACGGCTAATGAAATATACCCAGATCAGTGATGTGGCTCACAAACTTGAAGATGCCTTAGATTCCGTTCGGCAGGGAAAAATGCGGTTATCAAAAGGAATGTCAGACCTGCTGTTTAAGGGGTTTGATGTCATTACCCTGATGCTGAACAAATTGGCGGCAGGCGAAGACATTGAAGATTGCGGCATTGAGATCTGTGAAGAACTGGAAAATGCCGCAAAAGGCAATGTCCGGGAAAATGATATCCCACAGACGGCAGAGACCCTCCCCATAAAACAACCTGAAATATTAACCGAATGCCAAGAAGAGACAGCCCCCAAACCAGTTTCAGACAAGACCGATGATGCTGCCATGATCAGTATCTCGGCTGCTAAACTGGACAACCTGATAAAGATTATGAGCGAAATCGTCAACAGTCAAACTCGCCAGAAACAACAGATAAATAATATTCGTACTATTGAAAACCTGTCAAAACAGAACCTTTTACTAATCACCGAATTAGGTAAGGAGAACAATCCCGGCAAAGAGGCTTTTACGAGGTCTAAAGAGGCAGCAAACCTGTTAAGCCGGCAGATACGGCATCAGGGTATTGCTGTGAGAGAAGATATGGCACTCCTGGAACTTTTAACCTATGAACTGCAGATGCAAACACTGGATTTGCGGATGCTTGCCTTAAACACAATTCTGGGCGGTCTAAAAAGGGAAGTTCGGGATATGGCCGCATCCTTCGGCAAAGAAATCCATTTCGATATTCAGGGGGGTGAAACCGAACTGGATAAAAAAATCATTGATAAACTGAGTGCGCCTTTGATTCATATGATCCGCAATTGTATTGATCATGGCATTGAGAGTCCGGAAGAAAGAGAGAGGGCAGGAAAACCAAGAGTCGGCACCATCTGTTTAACGGGCGGGTATGAGGGGGAGACCGTCTCGATTGTTATCAGTGATGACGGCAAGGGAATTCCCTTAGAAAAAGTCAAAAAGAAAGCGCTTCAAAAAAAAGTGTGTACGGAATCGGAACTCAAAAGCATGACGGATTCGGAAATAATCAATCTGATATTCCATGCCGGGTTGTCAACATGCGAACTGATCACAGATCTTTCCGGCCGTGGTGTGGGCATGGACGTGGTCAGGAAAAACATTGTCGATGATCTCAAAGGATCAATAAAGGTAAAAACCACTAACGGCAAAGGGACTTTCTTTTTTATAAAACTCCCCCTTACCCTGGCGGTCATGCGTGTCCTTTTGGTCATGGTTTCTGATGAGCCGTTTGCCGTTCCCGGAGGCATGATAAAAGAGATCATCAGGATTGAAAGCGACTTGCTGATTCAAATGGGGGATAAAAAGGCGGTCCGGTTGCGTGAACATCTTATTCCTGTAATGCATCTTGGCAAAGCTCTGGGACTTACAAAGGATACCTCTTTAAATGAAAAGGACCTTCTGATTCTCGTGGTCTGGTTTGAGGATGAATACACCGGCCTGATTGTCGATATGATACAGGAGGAGCAGGATATGGTCATAAAGCCCCTGCCTGTACACCTGAAAAACAACCCCTGGGTTGCCGGCTGTATCATCATCAGCAAAACCGATATTGTGAATGTCCTTCACATGCCGAATATTATCCGATCGATCAGGCAGGCCAAAGTCATGCCCGGGTTGGAAAACAAGGACGCAAAAGAAAAGAAAAAGATCAGGATTCTTGTGGTGGATGATTCTGTCAGTACCCGGGAAATTGAAAGAAATATCCTTGAGTCTTATGGGTATAAGGTTGACCTTGCAGGGGATGGGGTTGAAGCGTTGGAAACCCTTGATAAAGCCCCGTATGATCTAATCGTGACCGATGTGGAGATGCCGAGAATGGATGGATTCACATTAACGCAGCAGTTGCGTAAGAAGGAGGATTACAAGGATGTTCCCGTGGTTTTGGTAACATCACTTGACCGGGACGAGGATAAAAGAAAAGGAATTAAAGCAGGGGCCAATGCCTATATTGTTAAAGGCGCATTTGACCAGGGCAATCTTCTGGAGACCATTCAAAATCTTGTTGGGTGATGAAAAAAACAGGAGTGAGGCTTAAGCTTGTTGTTAGAGGTGGCCTATAATTGTCAGACCAAATAATCAGGAGGTAAATTATGGGATTCAATGGATTAAATATCCTTGTTGTTGATGATGATCCCATTGTCCGGGAGATGGTGAGTGAAATCCTTCAAGAGCAAGGGTATTGCGTGGTGACGGCTAAAGATGGCGCAGATGCCCTGGATCAAGTGATCTCAAACAAAAGACTTGATCTGATGCTCACCGACATTCATATGCCCAAGATGAACGGTCTTGAACTTCTCGAACAGATCAACAAACTCAATATTGATATCCCTATCATTGTTCTGACTGTAAACGAAGAAATCTTAGTGGCAATCAACGCCTTGAAAAGCGGGGCGGATGATTACATCATCAAAGATGAAAACATCAGTGACACCCTATTGTGTTCCATTGAAAAGACCTGTGAAAAGCAGCGATTAAAGCAAGAGAACCTTCACTTAATGATAGAGCTTGAGCGAAGAAACAAGGAACTGGAACGGCTGGCCCTTCTTGACGAGCTGACATCCATTCCCAACCGGCGCTATCTAAAGGAAGTTTTAAAGCGGGAATGGAAAAACTGCAGGCGGTATCAATACCATTTCGGGTTGATTATGGCGGATATTGATAATTTTAAATCCTACAATGATACCTATGGGCATCAGAAGGGGGATGAATGCCTGCAATTGGTGGCACAGGCAATGAATAAAGCCATAAAAAGACCCGCAGACTTTATAGCCCGTTTCGGCGGGGAGGAGTTTCTATCTATTTTACCGGATACAAAAAACGACGATGCAATGCTTGTGGCCCAAAGAATGAAGCATAATGTTGAAGCCCTCAACATACCGCACAAAAGTTCAAAGGCGGCAGATCATATTACCGTAAGTTTCGGCATCGGCAGTATGGTTCCCAATAAAGGTAAAAAATCGTCCTATCTGCTGGATCTTGTAGACAAGGCTCTTTATGTAGCCAAGAATGAAGGAAGGAATTGTATTAGAATGATTCAGGGCAATATAACTTAATTTTTTCAGATGCAAGGGAGGGACAAGAATGAGATTGCTGAAAATCTTAATTGTTGAGGATGATTCAAATATCCGGAAACTATATGAGAAATCCCTTAAAAAGATTATTTTTGAAACATGCTTCACGTCAGACGGAAAGGAAGGCTTGGAAGCCTACAAGGAATGGGGCCCGGATATTATTTTACTGGATATGAATCTTCCGATAATGAGCGGCTTTCAGGTCTTGAAAACGATTCGGGAAGAGGTCCGTGATATGGATACCTGTATCATTGTCCAAACCAGCAAGAATGAAAAAGAGAATATCACTGAATGTGGAAAACTCGGCATCCAGGGATATATTATCAAACCCTTTTCTCCCTTGAAAATTGTTGATACAATTTTAAATTATTATTCCCATCTCAATCC
>PIVQ01000788.1 GCA_003354055.1 Desulfobacteraceae bacterium
TGCCCCAGCGTCACATCATCAACAGAACCTTTGTCACCCTGATGATGGATGCAGGTATGGATTCCGCCATTATCGATCCTTTGGATAAAAAGATCATGGCCACCATCAGAACCGCAGACATGCTGCTCGGCCACGACCAGTTCTGCATGGAATACCTTAAAGGTGTTCGCTCAGGCGCTATCGAAAGTTAGATTTTACAGGGTCGGCCACGTCAACTAACCGTCGGACCGGCCGGTCTCTGTGCCTTACATGTAGCCACCCCGGTGCTGCCAGCCCATTCACCTGCAGCATCGGGGTTCTCATATTCAGCCGTAGTCTCCTTCAGTGAAAACTTAGGGATGCAGGCATCGTTTTTCAACAGGCAATCAAGGGGTTTCAACTCATACCCGTAGACCATCAATTTTATGATTGTTTCCCGCAATTGCCGGTCACTGTCCTTGTCAGGACCTGCGATACAATCCTCCGACTGGCGGTTGACCAGGCGTTGAAACAGGGTTTCGGCCCAGATAGGATCAGATATCTTTACACCGCCGTAGCGTGCCTGGCGCCACATAAGTGCGGCAACAATGTTTTGTTTTCCTCCTAATCCACGCAACTGAACCTGCACCGGACCGTTCCGGGCGGCAAGACTTCGCGGCAGTCCTTCGAGCCGAAGACCGTCCCTTGAAACATTCCGGACAATGCAGGGAATCAGCGGATGGTTATCAAACTGAGCCAACACCCCGAGGGGAGGCCTGAGCGCATATTGGGTCCGCCTCCGGTTTCCGCTGTTCAACGGCAGGGCCAGATGGGGTCTGCCCTCCAGAATATTATCAATGAGGCCTGTCAGTATTTTCTTGGGACCGAACTCTACGAATGTAAATCCACCCTGTTTATGAATGTTAATGATCATTTCCTTAAAACGAACCGGTTTGATGATGTGGTCCGCCAGCATCTTGCGAATGGATTCATGGCGGCTTGGGTATGGGGCTGCAGTAAGATTGGAATAGACGTCAAGTTCCGGTCTGTGTAAGGAGATTGAATTCATTGTTTCTGCAAACGCCTGGCTGGCGTTTTTCATGAATGGAGAATGGAATGCGCCGGAAACCGGTAAAATAAATGCGTCAAATCCTTTTTCCTGTAAGGTAAACTGAATGTCTTCAAGACGGGACTTGAGCCCGGAAAGAACCAGTTGATTGTGGGAGTTCCAGGCTTCCACCACCACATCCGGCACCGGATCCATCCACGGGATAATACGCTCCACCATAGTTCCGGTGACGGCCATCATTGCCCCCTCCCCGCAGACTTCGGAAGGGGGAAGCGCCATTGCCATTCCCCTGCCGTTGACAACCTTAAAAAAGGTGCTGTCTGAAAACACACGGCCTGCCCATAATGCAAGCACTTCACCAAAACTTAAGCCCCCGACAAATGCCGGCTCAAATCCTAAGGCCTCCATGATCCGGTAAAGTCCTGCGGTAAAGACACCGATGGCAGGCTGGGCATACTGGGTTTCATGCAAATATTTGAAGAACTGACGTTTTTTTGCCGCCGGCAGGTCCTCCGCAGGGAACAGAAGATCGAAAATAGGCATCAACCCGCTTTGTGCCATCACGTCACCCATGTGGGAAAAGCCCTGCTCAAGAATAGGAAATGATCCCATTAAACGCCTTCCCATGTTTGCGTACAGGGTACCCTGGCCTGAAAAAACAGCCACAAGTTTTTGACGCCTCGGGTCCACCCCGTGAGAGCGGTATACTCCGCCCGAATTATCCTCCCACGCTTCCGGAGGGTTGCCGGAGGACAAAACCGCCAGTACATTTTCCAGGGATGCCATTGCCTTTTCCCGGGAATCCCAGACAAAACCGACCCGGGGATCGGAACGCCGGGACGGAATATTCCAGGCAGTCAGGTCCGCATATACGGCGGCACCGCCGGAAGATCCAAGAGCCCCCAGCAGACGACGGCATTTTCCCATCAGTTTTTCCGGTGTGCGGTCATACAGCAGCGCACTCTTTCTTTTATCCTCCCCCATGGGTTTAAAAATCAGCCTGATGCCCTTCTTGCGGGGCTTCCAGTTTAAAGGCGGCATGATCTTTCACCCTGGGAGAAACCAGGGGCGTACTATCGGTCTGGAGAGAGGGTTTCTTGTTTTTAATCCGCTGGAGCAGACCTGTTTTCTGCCCGCCGTTCTCATCCTGCAGCCCGATAATGGCGGATAACTGAGAAACAATTCCTGAGATCTGCCCGGACTGGGACTTCATCTCCTCTGCAGCCGATGCATTCTCCTCGGCATTAGCAGCATTCTGCTGGACCATTTTATCCATTGTATTGGTTGCCACGTTGATCTGATCAATCCCCTGGGTTTGTTCTTCCGATGCTGTGGCAATTTTATTGATCACATCGCCCATAGTGTCGAAAATTTCGTTGTAAACTGTCAGGGCCTCCACCAATTGCCTGTTGAGCTGATCTGCCTCCCCGATTTTATTGTTGGCATTTTCAATGAGACTGGCGGTTGTCTTGGCAGACTCGGCCGCCCGCATGGCCAAGTTTCTGACTTCATCCGCGACCACTGCAAACCCGCTGCCGGCCTCGCCTGCCCTTGCAGCTTCCACAGCTGCATTCAAGGCCAGCAGGTTGGTCTGGAATGCGATTTCATCAATGGTTTTGATGATTTTTTGAGTTTCCTCGCTGGATTCAACGGTTTCGGCAATGACCTCTTTCATTTTTTCCGTCCGCTGGTTCATTTTCTGCAAATTGGGAAGGGCATCTTCTTCCATGAGTTTTCTGGCCTTCAGGGCACCTTCGGAATTTACCCGGACCATGGAAGCCATTTCTTCCAAAGAAGCAGAGGTTTCTTCAATGGATGCGGCCTGGCTTGACGCACCGCTGGCAACTGCTTGGCTTGCCTGGGCCACCTGTTGGGAAACGGACTGAACCAGATTGCTGGTGGATTTTAATTCCAGAACCGAATGAGTGATGGTATCATTTACCCGTTTGGTAATCAGCCAGATGATGCAGGAAATTAACAGGATGGCGATCAATCCCATTCCAACGATATACAGGGTCATGGTATTGATGGCCCGGGTCTGCTCTTCTAAGGGGACCGTGGCCAGCAGAATCCAGTCCTTGGCTTCATACCGATCCATATAGCTGATTTTCTCTGCACCGTCACTTGTGGTATAGGTGAGACTTCCCTGCCCATGAGTCATTATTTCCCGGCCGGATTCATACGCGTTAATATTGGTGAAAATCATATTTTCATCCGGGTGGTAAAGCACGGTTCCGGTTTTATCGAGCAGAATCGCATACCCTGTTTTCCCGACT
>PIVQ01001631.1 GCA_003354055.1 Desulfobacteraceae bacterium
CGGGTCGTGTTGCCGTCATTCAGGGTTTCAATGCGCTGTTCGTCCATTCCGGATCCAAGGGTCAAAACACCGATAACCTGGGTTTCACCGCGGGTAAACAGGGCAGAACCATGGGGTCTGGGCAGACATGCGGCCTCGCAGGCAATATCGCGAACTTCGTCAAAGGCACGACCGTCGATACGTTTACCTTCTGTAAGAACAATCTCCCTGGAAACAGCTTTAACCAATTTATAGAACACCTCTTTGACATCTTTAATCTGGTCAGGATAGGTCTCTTCAAAATGGGCTATAGTCTCGTCTTTAACAGCGCCCAATCCATTCTGGCGTTCAATCTTGGTCTTAATCTGAACTGCGGTATGAATCTTATCCCAGGCATAGGCTTTAACCGCATCTGCCAGGGTTTCTTCCGGTGCAGGAGAAACAAACTCATGTTTTTCCTTCCCAACAGCGGCCTTCAGTTCAACCTGAAGATCAATGGCAGGCTGCATGGCCTGATGACCAAAGAAAATGGCATCGAGCATATCTTTTTCAGATACGATGTTCGCACCACCTTCAACCATAACCACACCGGTTTTAGAACCGGCAACGGTCAGATCGATGTCGCTTTCTTCCATCTGCGCAGGCGTTGGGTTGGCAACGAACTCACCGTCAATTCTACCCACTTTAATGCCTGCAATGGGGCCGTCAAAGGGAATGTTTGAAATTTCCAGGGCAGCAGAGGCACCGATCATGGCAAGGACGCCGGGCTCGCACTCTTTATCCGTGGACATAACCGTGGCAATGACCTGGGTTTCAAAGTT
>PIVQ01000789.1 GCA_003354055.1 Desulfobacteraceae bacterium
CATCAGCTTCATCGACAAGATGGCTACGTCATTCTCATATCCATGGTCTATCAAAATTCCATTCAACAAAAAGGAGACACTATGATTGCATATTGCGGTTTAAACTGTTCCAATTGTGAGGCATATCTGGCTACAATTGAAAATAGTGATATCAAAAGGGAAAATACCGCTCAAAAGTGGTCCAAGATGTATCAACATGAAATAAAGCCGGAGCACATCAATTGCGATGGTTGTAAATCAAGCGGAACAAAATTTTTTCACTGTGACAACTGTAAAATTCGCCAATGCTGTATTTTCAAAAAACTCGATCATTGCGAAGCATGTGAAGAATACATCTGTGATACTTTAGCTGGTTTTATTAAACTGGCTCCTGAAGCGGGGCTGGCCCTCGAAAAGTTGAGAAAATAATTGCTTTTAAAGTATACTGAAAATTATTGGTATAATCACCCTGTGGTATTCAAAGACAATATATTGATCTTTTCCTTTATACCTTTTACGGCAACAGATCCCAAGGAGATAAATTCTGACCCCGCCATTTGACTCACATCCAGTTCATCATAAGTACTCTGGGAAAGAATGGCCCGGGTTTGAAATTCCTTATTCAGTCCCTGGAGGCGCGAAGCAATATTAACGGTATTGCCCACCAGAAGATAGGACATCCGGTCCGGGCTGCCCATGTTGGCAGCCAGGGCGTTACCTGAATGGATGCCGATTCCGTGTTCCAGGGCGGGCCAATTTTTTTCTTTAAATTCAAGGTTGAGATTCCCCAACCTCTTCTCCATGGAAATGGCTGCCTTGACCGCATGGGTAGGATGGTGTTCATCAAAGATCGGTGCGCCAAATACCGCATAGATTTCATCTCCGATAAACTGGAGGACCAGGCCGTTGTTCTCCTGGATGGCCTGGGCCATTTCCTTGAAATAATGATTCATTAACCGTACGGACTGCTTGGGTTCATATGTTTCAATCATTGGGGTAAAATTCCTTAGATCAGCAAATAGGACCGTCACCTCTTTTTGCTCACCATCCAACGGAATGCGCCCGGAAAGCACCTCATCACGAACCTCTTTTGCCACATATTTTCCAAAGGCATCCTTTATCACTTCCCTTTCCTTCAGGCCTTCGGCCATTTCGTTGATCACCTCGGATGTATAGCCGATCTCGTCATTGGATGAAACAGTGATTTTACCCTCAAAATTGCCTTTTTTAATCTCTTTTAATCGTTCTATGATTTTCCCAAAGGGTTTGGTCAGGCTGGAAGTGACGAGAAAAACTATAATAAAGGCAAGGTTCAGATAGAGTAAAACGCTCAACTGGACAGCCCGCCGATAGATTTCAAGCATTTCGGCCTGTCTGGTCATCTGCAGCGCGGGATCGCTGATTTCAGGTGCATAAGTCCCCTTGCTCATGAGGAAAAAAGTGACCAAAGGGATGATATTAATCCCCAGAAGCAAAGCCAGAAGCCTGGTTTTAATTTTAATTCTCAAGGTTCCGGGTGTCTTGTACATTCCGCCTTCCGGGAACAGCAAAGGAATCGATATCCTTCCTAAAATCCGTTCCAATATAAAAAAGGCAATGGTAATGTTTATCACGCCAATAAATGATATCTGACAAAAAATCCGAATCAAAAATTTTCCAGTGATACCGTAACTGTAGATGACAACAGGGCATAGGACTGCGGCGAACACCCAGAAAAATGCATCCAGAGACAAGAGGAAAAAGGGTTCGTTTAATATTCGCTGCCTGGCTTTTATTTCAAGCGCCGGATCAATTGTCTCTTTGGAAATGATTTTGTTTAATGCTGATCGAATAGGCAATTCATAATAGACTGTTATTGCGAACCATAAAATAACGGCACAAGGAAGATAGATCAATAGGGTTTGTGCATAAATCAAATCTGCCTGTTCCGTGGACGCGGAAACTCCAAAGTTTTTGACAAGCTGGAATATCAGTATACCGGCCAGGTTGGCGGCCATATTACCGGCCAGCATGCTGTTTCTGGAGACAAAAGAAGAAGCCATATGCACCCCTTTGAAAGTAATCGGAACCTTAAATGGCCCTATATTGGAAAAGCACATATCCCATAAGGAAGTCAAGATGTTTACAGTGGTGTTGCATTATGCTTTTTCACTATGGAATTTTATTACCTATGAATAACGCCTAAACTGCTGCCGGAGGTAAAACAAAACTTGATTTTTTATTAAGAAAGGCGCAGTGTGCTCGAATCAATAATTTGATGTAAGGTCTATATGCCATATGAATCATTTGTTCGGAATCGGGTTGATTATTCTTTCTTCGGCATCATTCGGTGCCATGGCAATTTTTGCAAAATTTGCCTATGAATCGGGTATCAGCATTCATTCTCTGCTTTTTTTCAGGTTTTTTATTGCGGCCATGACCATGGTTCCCATAGCCTTGATTCAGAAACGAAAGTTTCCGCGGGGCAAAGACCTGTTGATTTTGATTGCCATGGGGGCTGTAGGCTATGCCGGACAGTCCTGGTCCTATTTTACCGCGCTTACATTGATCCCTGCCTCCCTTGTGGCGATACTGCTGTATTTATATCCGATTTTTGTGGCTATTCTCGCGGTATTTTTTCTTGATGAGATCCTGACAAAAAAGAAGATTTTTGCATTAGGCTTGGCTGTTACTGGGGCGGCTCTGGTTATCGGGCTTGATATCGGGGGCAATTTAACAGGTATCTTATATGCGACAGGTGCGGCTGTGATCTATTCTGTTTATAATATTGCCGGGGCCAAGGTAATGAAGAGAAATGACACCTTTACGGCCAGCCTTGTCATCATCATTTCCGCTGCGGTATTCTATTTTATAGTCAATCTTAAATCCGGCATGTTCATACCCAGAGAAACAATCTATTGGGTCTACATCGCTGCCATTGGTTTTGTGTCTACTTTTGTGGCCGTTTATACCTATTTTCACGGAATGAAACTGATCGGGGCGGTTAATGCCTCCATGCTCTCCACATTTGAACCGGTTACCACCGTGGTACTCGCCGCTTTGTTTCTGGATCAGAGTCTCGGATGGCTTCAGGTGGCCGGCGGGGTACTCATACTTTTTGCCGTCATTATTGTGGCGTCCCATCCCAAGGTAGAAAAGACAGAACCTGCAGGAGATGTTATTCTGGAGCGGTCCTGATCTATTTCTGTTGGACCTTTATCATTCGTATTTCCCGGCAATAATCATGCAGTACCCGGTCTTCTCGGATCTGACCTGCGGGGTTCCCAGCTGGCTGAGCAGGCTGGTGTGGTCTTCAATGATATCAATCTGAAAACCGGCAT
>PIVQ01000790.1 GCA_003354055.1 Desulfobacteraceae bacterium
GGACCTGCATGGACAATAACAGGCTGACCTTCAAGGGTCTGCATCAAAGACGGATTAATGGCATCAACCATCCAGGCTGTCATGGCACCGGCAACCTGAAGATCTTCAGTGGTAACGGCTTTACCTTTTTTAGTATACGCAACAACGATCTTACCCATTCTCTCACGCATATCTTTAAGATCGTTTGCAATGGCCAGAATGGCCATAACTTCTGAGGATACGGCAATACCGAATTTTGATTTCATCATGAAACCGTCAGCTTTACCATTAACACCGTCAATACCGATTATGATGTTACGCAGTGCCTGGCAGCAGAAATCCATGATCCATCCCATTTCAACTTTTGTGGGATCGATATCGATTCTCTTCATGCCGGAAAGGCGTTCCAACTGCTCGTCAGTGTAGTTTCTTTCATGCTGGAGACGGGAAGTCAAAGCAACCATTGCCAGGTTGTGGGCATTCATGATGGCGTTGATATCACCGGTGAACCCGAGAGAAAAGGGAGTCAGGGGGATACACTGAGCCAGACCACCACCTGCTGCGGAGCCTTTGATGTTCATAGTAGGTCCGCCGGAAGGCTGACGGATAGCTGCAACAACATTTTTACCGATTTTACCAAGACCCTGAACCAGGCCCATGGAAGAGGTGGATTTTCCTTCACCAAGCGGTGTGGGAGAAATCGCAGTTACATCAATGTACTTTCCATCAGGTTTGTCTTTAAGCCGTTCAAGAACCGCCCTGAAGTCGATCTTTGCAATGTAATGCCCCTGGGGAAGCAACTCGTCTTTGGTCAGCCCGAGTTTTTCACCGATTTCATAGATGGTGAGCATTGTTTTTTCTGCATCTTCTGCAATTTCCCAGTCCAGATGTTTGGTAGGATCTAATGCCATGGTTTACTCCTTTATAGATTGGGGCCCTGTACGGGGCCATGATAAAAAGTAATAGAAACCAAGTTATTACAATTTTTTGTTTGAATCCCAAAAGCCTAACTGAATACCCTAACTATATAAATAAAAGTAAAAAATCAACTTTTTTCATGAATTATAGGACCATCTTTTTTGTAGACCGTTGAGACCCTTGCTAATTCCCACCCCAAAATTCACCCGATTTTCAACAAAATCCATCAAATTCAACAGAAAAACTAACACATGCCTAAATTTTTTTTAAAAATTTAACTGAAAAGCACAAAATACCCACTTTTCGCCCCTACGATTTCCATTTAAAAACTAAATTAGATTCAATAAACACTTACTTTTAATAAGAGGATTAGAAACGCCCGAAACCATTACAAATAAAGGTGATTGAGCCATCATTCATTAAATTCATTCATCTATTGACAAAAAACCTTAACTTTTATAATCATAGGCTGTTATCGAATTATTAACGTATATTAAGGTAAGTATATGATAAGGAATGTTAAAATCAGGGTAAACCCGTTTGATTCAATTCATTCCTTATTTGTTTTTTTCGTTTCGATGACATCACGTCTATTTAGTTCTAACCCCCCCCAACTCATAACTATCTTTAAAACCTTAGGAGGTAAAAGTGGGATTTGAAATAACCAAAGAAACTTATGCCGGCAGTATAAAAGGTGTTACCATCGGTAAAGGCGACACTGCGCTTACCGTCGGCGGACAAACAAGTTATCCTTTTTATCAGTTTGAAGGAGAGCTGCCCAACAAGCCCGTGATTGCCATGGAAATCTGGGACATGGCTCCTGAAGACTGGCCAGAAGCTGCCCTCGCACCGTTTAAGGATGTTGTCTCGGATCCTGCGGCCTGGGCCAAAAAGTGTGTTGAAGAATACGGCGCAAAGGCCATTGTCCTTCAGCTGAAAAGCACAGACCCCAATGACAAGGATGCAAGTCCTGACGATGCCGCCGCAACAGTTAAAAGTGTACTTGGCGCCATTAACGTCCCCCTGGTTGTCTGGGGATGTGCCGTTCCTGCAAAAGATGAAGAAGTCCTCAAAAAGATTGCCGAGTCCTGTGAAGGTGAAAACCTGATCCTGGGTCCGGTTGAAGAAAAAAACCATAAAGGTATCGGTGCTGCTGCCATGGGTTACGGCCACACTGTTATTTCTTCTTCTCCCATTGATGTCAACCTGGCCAAACAGGTGAACATTCTTCTTGAAAACCTCGGCGTTTCCCTGGACAAAGTACTGGTTGATCCTACGACTGGTGGTCTGGGTTACGGCCTTGAATATACCTACTCGGTTATGGAACGTCTGTCTCAGGCTGCCATGACCCAGGGTGACGACAAACTTCAGAACCCCATGATCAACAACCTGGGTAACGAAGTCTGGAAGTGTAAAGAAGCCAAACAGACGGTTGAAGAAGCCCCTGAGCTTGGCGATCCTGAAACACGCGGCATCCTCATGGAAGCAGTTGGTGCGGTATCTTACCTCATGTCCGGCGCAAGCGTTCTGATCATGCGGCATCCTGAAGCCATCAAGCTTACCACCTCTTTCATCGACCTGATTGCCGACGGTGGATCTGCCATGGATGTGGCTGCCATCACCAAGCAGATGGATGATGTGGAAATTGATTTTGCAGCCATGGCACCGGCAGCAGATCTGACCATCGAAGAAGAGAAAAAGAAAGCTGCTCCTGCTAAAAAGGCTGCTCCTGCCAAGAAAGCAGCACCAAAAGCTGCAGCGCCCAAGGCTGCTGCACCTAAGGCTGAAGCCGCACCTGCTGCTGAAGCCGCTCCTGCGGCCCCTGCTGCTGATCCTGCAGCCGAAGCCGCTGCAAAAGCTGCCGCAGAAGCCAAAGCTAAACTGGATGCAGAAGCCAAAGCAAAAGCTGATGCAGAAGCCGCTGCAAAAGCTAAAGCTGATGCCGCTGCAAAAGCTGAAGCTGATGCCAAAGCTGCTGAAGAAGCGAAGAAACAAGCTGAACTTGATGCTGCCGCATCCAGAGAAGCTGACGAACTGGCCCTTAAAGAAAAACGTGCTGCTGATAGAGCAAACGCTGCTGCATCAAGAGCTGCTGCCCCCAAGGCTGAGGGTAAAAAGACCCCTGCAGCCATCAATAAGTCCATGCTGGACAGACTGATTGAGAATCTGGACAGGGTCCATAAACGGGCAAGCTAAGTAAAACAAATTGCGCGACAATAATCGTTGTGCAGTCTTTATATATATAATTAAGAGGAGGAACCTCTAATGGCAGAAAAAGCTAAAGCAGTCAAAGGACCAAAATTACCTGATCCGACAGAAGTCTCTATTTGTACTGCATCTCAAAAAATGATTACCCGCTCCCAGAAACTTGGTATTGAAACCATTTTCGACAGAGCGGC
>PIVQ01000791.1 GCA_003354055.1 Desulfobacteraceae bacterium
AACACCCTGGTTATGATTCCAAAATTCACGCCGGAGGCCGTCCTGTCGGCCATTCAGAATGACGGTGCAACGGTTTTTGCAGGGGTTCCCACCATGTATTGGGCTCTGCTAAACTATGAGGACAAAGAAGGGCAATTTGACAATGACAAAATAGCCGACACCCTTCGTATCGGTTTTTCCGGTGCATCTTCCCTTCCCCTTGAGATCATCAGGGGAATAGACGCCAAGTACAAGATTCCCATTCTGGAAGGGTACGGCCTGTCGGAAACCTGCCCTGTGGTCACCTTCAACCATTTGACCCGGGAACGCAAGCCCGGGTCAATCGGCACCCCCATTTGGGGAGTTGACGTGGATATCTTTGACAAGGATAATAAAGCTCTTGGAATTGATGAGGTGGGCGAGGTGGTCATCCGCGGCCACAATGTCATGAAAGGCTATTATAACAAACCGGAAGCCACGGCCGAGTCCTTTGACGGCACCACCTGGTTCCACACCGGAGACCTGGGCACAAAAGATAAAGACGGATATTTTTATATTGTGGACCGGGTCAAGGATATGATTATCCGCGGCGGCTATAATGTCTACCCGCGGGAAATCGAAGAGACGCTGCTCACCCATCCCGATGTATCCATGGCCTCTGTGCTTGGGATTGCCCATGACAGTCACGGAGAGGAAATCGTTGCCTATATCGTTCCCAACCCGGGAGCTGATGTAACAGCTGCCCAGATCATTGAATGGTCAAAAGAACAGATGGCCGCCTATAAATATCCTAGGATTGTCCATCTCAGAGAATCATTACCCATGACCGCAACCGGGAAAATTCTTAAGAAAGATTTAAGAGCAGAACTGGAACAAAGCTAAATTTTGATAATTTAATAATTTTATAGGGCACCTCTAATAACTTAGAGGTGCCCTTTACTATTAAAAAACATCTTGATACTATTTTATTAATTCATTTTTTTTAAGGAACCATAAGTTGGAGACAAAACCCCGGGACAACTAGACAAATGAAAAATCAAATCATAGTTTGTTTAATACTTTTGTCTGCTCTATTAGAATGCCCTACGATCAGCTGCCAAGAGACCATTCAAATAGGCGCCTCGCCTTATCCTATTTCAACGTTTCAAGAAAAAGGAGAAATCATAGGTCTGGATTTTGATCTTGTTGAAGCAATTCTCAAGGAAGCCGGTATTCATTCGACCCAACGTATATTGAAGCCCTGGAAAAGAATTCTTATTGATCTTAATAACGAAAATGTCGACATGGTCGTTCCTATGGTGTTTACAAAAGAACGGGAAAAAATTTACAACCTGACGCCTTCCATCCGGCCCCGCTATAATATTGTACTGGTAAACAAAGGATTTCATCGTCCTGTAAAAAACATATTTGATTTAGAGGGGTTAATCGTCGGAAAATGTGATGGCTATGCCTATCAGAGAGAATTCCTTGAAGCTGCAGAAAGTAATCTTTTTGAAACATCATATTGTTTGGATAATCAAATGGGGCTGAAAAAACTGAGAGCCGGCCGGTCGCATGCGCTTATGATTGGTGAAGATGCTGCCTATTATTTAATCAAAACACTTGGACTCAAGGATGAATTCAAAATCACTGAGTATAGAGCTCAAAAGGCGTCTCATGTTGGAATTCACAAGTCCAATACAGGCCTGTATAAAAAATTTCTCACAGGGTTTGAAAAGGCAAAAAAAAAAGGCTCACTTGAAAGGATAATCCAAAAATGGAAAACTGATTATGCGATCCAGTGACAAATCAAGCTTTGAAAGGTCCCTTTAAAAACTGCGGCGCAACTCCAGTGCCTCTTCATTGTCCGGTTCCATACGCAGGACGGCAGTAAGAAAATCGTCTGCCTGGATGACCTTGTTTCTCATGTAATAGAGACGGGCAATCTTGAGTTTTGATTTGACTGGATGAACCATGTTCTTGTCTGCCGCCAGAAAATATTCAAGTGCCCGGTCCTGGTCACCCAGCGCTTCATAAATCAAGCCTGCTTTAAAAAACAGACCGTGATTTGACGGGAATTCCCTGAGCAGGCGGATAAGAAGCTTTTCAGCAAATTTATACTCCTCGCTTTCCACGCACAGATCCAGGATCTCCTCTTTTATGGGCAGATTTTTTTCAAGTTTGCCTATAAGTTTGGCGAAAAGCAACACTGCCAGATCGTTCTGCTTAAGGGCCAACAGCTGTTTGCCCTCTTTGATGGCATAATCATTAAACCGGTTTGTCAGGGACAGAACCTCACATTCATATCGAACAGACAGAGACCAGTCTTTTTTCTGCCAGTAAAATTTGCTGAGCAGGTGGCGGGTGACGGCATCCTGAAGATTGCTGGCTGCGGCTTCCAGATAGCATTGCTCCATGGTAGACATCTTTCCAACTTTTCCATAGAGAATTCCTAGATTCCGTTTAAGCCTGGAGGCCTTGGGCCGAAGCTCCACAGCCCTTTCCTGGCACCGGATGGCCATATCAAGTTTTCCGGCCTCTTCAAGGGCACGGGCTTTTCTCACAAACAAAGTGGCTTCATCCGGATTATTGACCCGGTGCATGGCCTGACGGATTTTCTCCTCCAGCATAGCCGGGGTCAAGGGTTTTAACAGATACCCGTCCACTTCGATTTCCGCAACCTCATATACGATATCACGCTCAGACTCAGCCGTAACCATGAGTACGGGCAGTTCCCGCAGTTGCTTATCACTCCGGATGGCATCCAGCATCTGGGCACCGTTCATCACCGGCATTTTCCAGTCAACTATAGCCAGATCCACTTTTTTGTCATGGAGGCATTGCATCCCGTCTCTTCCGTTTTCGGCAAAATAAATATATCTTCCGATGCTCAGATTTCGCAGAGTTTTTTTGATAATGGACCGCATGCTTTTCATGTCGTCCACGATCAGGATCGCCAAATTTTCTAAATCAATCATATGAATTTTCCGCTTACATTCGGCCCGGCTCCAATGAGAGAAGGCCCAAATAAGAATCGTGTTCTGTATAAGAACTGACATACCATGACCCACGCATCATAATCAACCTCTATCAACATCCGGACTGCATTTATACGAAATGTGATTCAACCGCGAAATAGCCTGCTGAAATTGACATTCCGGCCCAAAGAAGTTATTTGACAAACAATTGTGGTAAATTTTAACCAAGAGGAGCCGATAATCATTGTATGTCTTATTTTTCCACTCTCACGAGGATTGTCTTTAAATGAAACTTCTTTCCCGGCTGTTCTTAAGTTCATACTCCCCTGTAAATGATAATTTCCAGGCCATAA
>PIVQ01000792.1 GCA_003354055.1 Desulfobacteraceae bacterium
ATGCCATGAAGATTATGGTGCGGGTCCGGTAGAATGTAATTCATGTCATGCGTTATAATTAATAAGGATGATTTTTAATCATCCTTTTTTTTTGGCCTGACTTAAGCTTTTTACGAAACTAAGGACTTACTATGATTAAACGATCTTTTTTTGCTCTATCCAAACCCAGGCTGACCTATGATCTGCTTGATGCGGATCTTAAGGCACCTGAGACCATCCCTGTTCCCGGCAGTCTCACCCTGCTTCTGCCGGAAGCCATTGACAGCACCAAACAGGCCCTGATCAAACAAGGGGAAGCTGTCAAAAAAGGGGAAAAATTAAAACTCTATGAAGATAGTACAGCCTATGTTCTTTCTCCTGCCGCCGGTACTATCAGAGGATTTGACTCATATTCCGATGACTTCGGAAACACAGCCACTTATATCCTCATCAAACCGGATCCAACCAAAACAGGAGAGGACGATTCAGTTGAATTCACTCCGGTGGAAGACCTGAAATTTGCCGCAGATTATCTGGGCCAATTACCAGGTGCACTGCCCTTTGCCCTCCTGGCCGATGAAAACACAACCATCAAAACCGTTGTGATCACCGGCGCGGATACAGAGATCCTGTCCGACACCTGCCAGTATGTTTGCACAGCTTATGCAGACGAAGTAGTGGAAGGTGCCAGATTGCTCAAACGGATCTCTCAGGTCCCGAAAATCTGCATCACCCTGCCGGAAAAACTGAACAGCCAGGCAAATTTCGGTGCCATCCAGGCCCTGAAGACTTCTGACATCTACCCGGCCACCCTGCCGGCCATGATTATGAAGGACCATCTCGGCATGGTATTGCCGGCCGGTAAAACGCCTGAAGATATGGGTGTCTGTTTTATCAGGGCTGAAGCCTTGGTCTCCCTGGCCCGGGTCTTTAAAACGAAAAAACCTGTGTTTGAAAAAATTATCACCCTTGTTGACAAGGCCGGCAACCAGCACCGCCTGACCGCGACAATCGGCACGCCTTTGAGCAAGATTTTAACCCGGTTCAGCGTCCACATCAACGACCAGGACCGGATCATCATCGGCGGTCCCATGAGGGGATTTGCAACCTTCACCCCGCATCACCCCGTGATCCCGGATATGGACATGGTTATTGTTCAGGACAGGGACACCGTAGCCGAACTATCCGACACCCCCTGCGTGAACTGCGGTGAGTGTATAAGGATCTGTCCTGCAAATGTTCCGGTCAATCTGGTTGTCCGGTATCTTGAGGCGGACGAATATGAAGAAGCAGCAGATAAATTTGATCTGGAGTCCTGTATTGAATGCGGTCTGTGTGCCTATGTTTGTAAGGCAAGAATTCCGCTCTATCAGTATATCCGGCTCGGAAAACATGAACTGCTTGCCCTTCGCGCAGACGCTTAAAATGGAGACTGCCAATGAATAATACAAAATTAATTGTTTCCCATGCCCCGTTCTGGCATGACGGAGACAGTCTATTTCAATTAAACCTGAACTATATCCTGGCCCTGCTGCCTGCAGCGATCTTCGGTATTCTTCAGTTCGGTGCCCCGGCACTTGGCGTGATTGCACTGTCCGTGTCTTCCGCCATGCTCTGGGAAATTGTAATGAACCTAATATCCAAGCAAAAATTATCCATCGGCGATATGGAATCAGCAGTCATCGGGCTTTTATTTGCCCTCATGCTGCCGGCAACCACGCCCTGGTGGATCGTTATGGTCGGCACATTTGTGGCGGTTGTCATCGGTAAGTACATCTTCGGTGGTGTCGGTGCCAACCCATTTCATCCGACGCTTGTGGGTATGGCCTTCCTCATGATGTCCTGGCCCGTGTTCTTTGATTTTGACGCGGCTTATGTCAATTATGAGTTTGCGTATGAAGCCCTTGCCCCACTGGCGGCCCTGAAGTTCCAGGGTACTTCCGTAACAGAGCTCTTTTCCGCAGGCGGTCTGTTCATGGGCCAGGAAGTGGGCGGTATCGGATCCACATTCGGTCTGGGTCTTACCATCGGCGGTATCTTTCTGATGCTCAAAGGCTATACACGCTGGGAAGTCGTTGTCTCCTTCCTGGCAGGTATTTTACTCACCGCAGGACTGTTCCATATGAGCAATTCGGAAAGCTATGCCTCTCCCCTGTTCCACCTTTTTTCAGGATATACCCTGATCGGGGCATTTTTTCTGGCCACTGAGAATTCATCCTCTCCCGTAAACAGGATTCCCATGATTATTTACGGATTCCTCGGAGGATTTATGATCATTCTCATGAGAAACATCGGTGTCTATACAGACGGCACGGTTCTGGCCATCCTGCTGATAAACCTTGTGAACCCCCTGATTGACAACATTAGACCAAAAGCTTTGGGAAAGGGAGTGAACAATGCGTGAAATGTTGAGTATGGTAATTGTTTTGACAATGCTCACTTCAGTGTCCGGCTTCCTGTTAGCCGCTGTTAAGTCCGGCACTGAAGTCCGGATTGAAGAGCAGATCTTAAAATTTCAGAAAGCCCCGGCCATTGAATCGATTTTTCCAGATGTAACCAATAAGCCCCTTGCGGAACGCTTCAACATTGAGTCCGACGGAACAAAACTTCAGGTTTTTCCTGCAAAACTCTCCGACGGCGGTACTGCCATTGCCTTTGAAACAAAGGGTAAGGGCGGTTATGGCGGAGATGTGGGTCTTATGGTGGGTATCAATACCGACAATGACCAGATCATTGCCGTCCGCGTGACCACCCATTCGGAAACCCCGGGGTTAGGTGCCAGGGCCAAGGATGATCCGGCCTTTGTTGCACAGTATGACGGCAAATCCATGGATGACAGCTTTGGACTTAAAGCCGACAACGGATCTATTGATGCCATATCCGGTGCCACGATTACGTCCCGTGCGGTCACCCTTGCCGCCATCCAGGCACAGGATTTGTATAAGAAACTCAAACCTGAAATCTTAAAAGAGATTCAATAAGACGGAGACAAATACATATGGCACAATCCTTAGCAAAAGAATTTACAAAAGGACTATGGGCTGAGCTGCCTCCCTTCAGGCTTGTATTGGGATTATGTCCGGTTCTTGCGGTCACAAAGACTGTGGAAAACGGACTGGGTATGGGTATTGCCACCACCTTTGTTCTGGTATTTTCAAACCTTCTGGTCTCAATGCTTAGAAACATCATCCCCACAAAGGTCAGGATAGCCTGCTTCATTGTTATCATAGCCACCTTTGTAACCATTGTGGAACTGCTCATGCAGGCATATACCTACCAATTGTTCCTTAGCCTGGGTATATTCATACC
>PIVQ01001632.1 GCA_003354055.1 Desulfobacteraceae bacterium
CGGTATTTGAACCTGACCTTTTATCTTTGATTACCTGTTGTGCCAGGAAAAGAAGTTCATCTAGCTTAAAGGGTTTGGTAATATAATCCCTGGCACCTAACTTTATGGATTCAATGGCTGACTTTATTTCTCCGTGTCCTGTTATCATAATGACTTCAGTGGAAGATGATTTTTGTTTTAATCTTTTTAGGGTTTCAATACCGTTTATTTTAGGCAGTTTGAGATCCAGAAACACAAGGTCGAATTTCTGTGTTTCAGCAATTTTAAGTCCTTCCTCCCCACTAAGAGCGGTTGTCACGTCAAAGCCTTCTTCTGAAAATTCATTCCGTATCAGGTGAAGAATATTTTTTTCATCATCAATGGCTAATATTTTTCCCGGCTTCATTTGAAGGTCTCCTTAGTTAAATATTCAAAATATTACAACACCTTAAAAAAATCTAGGGTAAAATGGCCGGAAACATCAGCATAATTAAATCTTCCTTTTCTTTGGTCTGATTTGAACGAATTTCACCTTTATGATGCTGAATAATGCTGTAACATACCGACAAATCCAGTGTCATTCCGTTTTCCACCCCTTGTGAGGGCGCAGGCAAAGAATACAGATCCATTTGGGATAATTCATCAGAAAGCAAGCCTTCCGGGTCCGGTATCATGATCTCAACCCGTTCACCGTCATTTCTGGCAATGACACAAAAGTTACGTCCTTGTTCAGAGAAGCTGAACAAATTTTTGAATAGATTCAGGAACAAATGCTTTAACTGGAGTTCTTTACCACTGATGGTATTAAATCCTTTGGA
>PIVQ01001633.1 GCA_003354055.1 Desulfobacteraceae bacterium
TAGGTAGCCTGTTTTTTAAAAAATCTACTGCTACTTCTTTGCTTTGAAAAGCCTTCTTAAAAAGGCTGTCATGGGGGTGGTGTATCTTATTATGCATATCCAAATATATAGACTTTAAAGGGAAAAAAAGACCTTCAATTAATCAAATTAATAGGTAGATGGATGGATAGATGGATAAATGGATAAATGGATAGCTATTTACATACCTACTTATTCCTTGTCCTATAAGTCCTCCTACTGCTCCTCCTATTAATGTTCCTAATACTACTCCTAATACTACCCCTCCTACTCTTACTCCTAATGATTCTACTCCTAATACTAATCCTCCTCCTACTACTCCTCCTCCTACTACTCCTCCTAATGTTCCTAATACTACTATTCCCACTAATTCTGCTCCTAATACCCCTCCTACTATTCCTCCTAATGCTCCTAATATTAATACCTCTCCTATTCCTCCTGTTACTGCTCCTATTACTGCTCCTGTTACTGCTCCTAATACTAATCCTCCTCTCTTAGCTATTACTACTCCTCCCCTTGGTTGCTGCTGTTGTAAAGTTATACCCTGTGCTTGTTGTTGAACCCCCTCACATCTTGCAGGCACAAAAGCCAAAGTTAGCAGGCTTACTAATATTATTTTTTTCATATGGTTTATTTAAAACACAAAGGTACTAATTTAGAAGCAACCTCGCTACCGCTCCTCCCTTCGGTCGGTCGTGACCTGTCGACCTTCGGTCGCCTCTCGCTTCGCTCGTTGGTCACTTAACGCGTTGCTCCGCTCGGTTGCTTTGCGGGGTCTC
>PIVQ01000123.1 GCA_003354055.1 Desulfobacteraceae bacterium
TTCCTTGCAGAACCTTTTGTAACACAGCTTCTTTTAACTGGATAGGATATCCCATTTTCGTTGCCTTAATGCCCCAAAATAATTTTCAGTTGAGGCGACATCTATGCTGACACAGGGGGATATATATAGCTATTCGAAACTTCTGACTATAGTCAACTGCAGAGTTAAGTAGCCATTTACTGATTCTCTTTGGGACGTTTCTATAAAATTGGCTGTTAACCAATGGGTCCGCGGTTCAAATCCGTGCTGGGGAGCCAACCCAACAAAGCAACCCCGAGAATTTAGGTTCTCGGTTTTTTTTATTTTGGGCCGATTTAATACACATTTAATACATTTTTTCTTTTGCAACATAGTAATGCCCAGGAGAAATAGAAAAACCCGGCCAAAAAGGACCGGGCTTTCTTTCTTCAATTTCTTTAACTATTAAATTGTTTTAATCGTTTTTCAAATACCTTCTTTCCCTTAGTTTAGCGACTTCATTATATAAGGCAGAAATAAGCCCGCTTTCATCCAAGACATTACCACTTGAACAAATTTCTCCAAGGCATTCGAATTTTCCGGCAATCCTAAAACACTCATTCTTTAAATCAGGAGATGTTGAATTTTTTTTGATAACGGCCTGGTTGTTTTTAGGAACAACAAAGTGTTTTTGAATTATGTCCAATAGCTCTTGCTCCGTTTCCTCTTCCGGGCTTGTCTTTGGTTCTTTGTTGGTCCGGGGAAACAAAATGACTTTTCCAGGGATGGCCCCAGCCGATTGGATAGAATCTTGAGACATGTTGATAACCTCCAAAACAAAATGGGGGTTAGGTGTCTCAAAGCCTATCAAAGCTTTCCCAGCTGTTTCCAGTCCCGGCACCATACCCCAAATATATTTGAAATCTTTTCATACAATAAAAATACCAGATAACGGTCTGGCTACCGTGATAGTTTTTGAGAGGACTAAAATCTATTTTAAAAAAGCTATCTCTGTCAAGTATAAATATTGGATATTCTCGGTAAAATAGAAAAAAATATTAGCTAAGTAACAAAGAATTGTCATGATATATTTTATCAATATTCCTTTACAGCAATATTGTTTATTGTTACTGATTTATCGATTAATTTCTTACGTATTTAGAGAACGAATATATATAAAAATCAAAATGGTCTATAATATTATCTTTATAGATCCATAAGGTGATTATGAGAGATTTAGGTTTAATGGGAGAAAGTCTCTTTAGCAAATGGTGCGCTGAGTCGGGAATGATTGCTAATGCCTCTCAAATAGATAAAACAGGTTGGGATTATCTCGTTGAGTTTGCTTTTCATACTGGCGTTGGCCCCACTGAGATTCACAATCCGGCCTTTGAGTGTAAAGTTCAAGTCAAGGCGACGGATAAGAATAACAGGAAACGATCTGTAACATTGTCAAACTTGAGACGATTAATTACTGTTCCAATGCCTGCATTCTTTATTTTTATTGAATTTGATGGTTCAGATGATGCACAACGGGCTTTTGTTGTTCATGTGGATAATGATCTTATTTCTAAGGTTTTAAAGAGGCTTCATAAAACAGAACAGAGTGACAAGGAAAATCACTTCAATAAAAGAACAATGACAATTCACTATAGTGACTCACATATGATTCAAAATTTGAATGGGAAATGCCTGAAAGAACATCTTATAAGCTATATAGGCAACAACATGGCTGAGTATGTTTCCCAAAAAAAATCCCACTTAGAATCTACGGGATTTGAAGATGGTGCTGTTCGAATAAATGTCATTACAAGAGGTGACGAATCAATTAAGAATTTAATTGATTCGTCACTTGGTATTCAGAAACAAGTGGAAGTCGCCCATTTCAAAGGCACTCATGTTCGGTTCGGTATAGCAAATAAGATTCCTTTTATAGACACTGAGAACGGTACGCTTTCATTATCACCTCAAGATCCATATGCAAAAGGTATTTTAAAAATTAAAAAGGACAGGCTATCTGTTGGATTGTCATTTGAATCAAGATTATACATTTCACCATTGAACAAGGTTGTTTCAAAAGAGCTACGAAAAATGAGAATTGAAAGTGATTTCTTTGACATTATTTATAACCCTCACACTGGAAATTCCAGTTGGTCATTTTCGTTTGCTTCGGATATTCGTCTGGATATTCGTAAACTTAGGGATACTCTAAAACTATTCTCTCTTTTTACCCCCTCTGAAAAAAATCTTATTATTGAAATGATCTTTGATGGCTTACCAAAAACTGAATTTAGACCGATGTTTACAGATCAAATTTTTGATTTTTCAAAAGAGCTTGAAACAATAGAGAGTGCCGTTAAGTTGCTTTCAGATTTTGATATAAATAATAATGTAGAAATTTCTTTTGATGAAGTATTGCAACATCAAACAAGGATATGCCAGATGCGAGAGCTTATTGGGCAATCACCCAATCGGTTTAGAATAGAATTCAAAGTGAATGGGAAAGGGTTCGACACAGGCAAAAAAATAGCCTGCATATTATTAACTAATGTACCAATTGGAAGCCACATTTTAGGAATGGTTATTGTCGTGATAGGGAAAGTAAAAGAGGCTATTGAGCAAGATGTCTATAGACTCTCAACAGAAGATTTTGTTATTGAAAAAAGGATTTCTTCGAAAAGAGGTGAATTAATTAAAAATGAAGATTTGGTTGCTGTAATAGAGACAATTGAAAAAAAATATGATGAAAGTCATTCAGTAGTTACTATGTTTGACAAAAATATTAACAACGACACTGATCAACGCCACCTAAGCCTCAGTGATTAGGGCGTTCATCTATCAAGTTCATATAAACCTAAACTGAATGTTAGTTAATAGGTAACAACTAACATTCGGCTTTCAAAAAAACATGGTTTTCTTAATAAACGGAGGCTTATCAAGGTAGATAAATTCTCTTGGCATCGTACTTAAAAATCGACTATATACAAATAAAGCCAATTTTCAATATCAGTCTTCTCAGAGGAGTCTTGTGTAATAGAATTTAATTTCAAGGAGGCACTTCATGATTTCTATTTTTTTTAAGTATGTAGTACCGGTAGTGGCCTTTTGTGCAGGCATTTTCGCAAGTTTTAGATGGTTTTATGCCTACGAAAAGAGGAGCTTCACAAACAAAAGGGCTGAATTTTTAAAGGTGCGACAGTTTTTAAAAGCAAAAAGAAGTCAATTAACAAAAGATATATTAATGTTTTATAAAAATAGAAATATCCCTATCAATTTTGGTCTTTTAGTTGCCAATGAGTGGCTTATTGATACACCTATACCTATTGACAAAGTGCGACTAAATTTAATCTCAAATAATAATGACAAATTTCTGTTAAAAAGAAATAAGGTGTTACCCTATTCAAATGGAAGAACGGTATGTGAAAGTTATTCAGAAGCGATAAATCTTTTTGATCGCCCTGATACTTTTGATGATAGGGTACAATACCGACTATTGGACTTTATTGTTATCAACGATTCAGTGACTTTTGATTTTAGCAAAACCAAAGCTTCATATTTTGACAAAATTAATTATGGTGGCCTTTTAGAGTATGAGTTTACTACGTTGAAAGTACTCGGAAACACTCAAAACTCTAATAATAACAAAATGAGATTAAAAATTAAAAATCCATGTAAACCTTTTAATCAAATCAAAGTTTTAACAGGCATTTCTACTTTAACCTTGTTAAAGAAAAATGATTCCTTTCGATTTCTAATGCATCAACGAGGTAAGCGCGAAGTTGGATTTGCAATGGGAACTTCTCATGTGATTCCAGCAGGTGAATTTCAACCTTCGAATATTTCGCCTATGTCTTTCAATGATGACTTCAGTCTTTGGCTAAATATCATGCGTGAGTACGCTGAAGAAATCGGCCTTATGGAAGAGCATGATGGCACATCAGGAACACCTTTTAACTACTCCAAAGAGCCATTCAATATAATGGAAAATGAAAAATTAAAAGGTAACATAAAACCACTTTTGTTTGGGTTTGGACTTGATCCGCTATCACTTCAGGGCGAGATATTGACAGTTGTGATATTCAACTATAATACGTTTGCTAAAATATTTCCAAATATCATAACACAAAATACTGAAGGCAAAGTTATAACTGAGGATGGAACTTGGGGTATGCCATTTACTAAAAAAAATGTGACCTCATTTCTAAATTCGAACATGATTCCCAGTGGGCAATTCCTCTTAGAGACAGCTTTTGACAAAAGAGATCTATTAATGAAATTATAGTGTCCATTTCGAAATATTTCGAAGCAATTTGCAAATGAAAAGTCCCTCCCCCAAAATAGCCTTATTTGTTATTTTGCTGTCCCAAAATTCTTTCTAATCCAGGTTTTATATATTGAGGTTCTCAAAAGTTTCAAAAGGGTCCATTGAAAACATCTCGCGGCGCATCCACGAATGTTAGTTGTTGGGCAATAACTAACATTCGAGGTTTTTGGATTTGTCCTATACATTCAAGTGCTTACGTCTAAAATCAGGTGAGTATAGAAAAAGCTTGCTTTTTGAATGTTAGTTTTGTATCAATGTGGGTATTATAGTTAACATTCAAAGAATGGAGGACATCATGGACAACCGACCGGGAAAGGGGATCAAAAAAACAGTTGAACCAATCCGAAGGATAAAAGATGTCAGGTCAATAAAAAAGATGTTGGCAGACAAGCCAAGAGATTTATTGTTATTTACACTTGGAATCAACAACGGACTTCGGGCCGGTGACTTATTACAGCTCAAAGTCTATCAGGTTGAAAACCTGCAGGTGGGAGATTCCATAACTGTAATTGAAAACAAAACAGGAAAAAAGAATGTGCTTGTTATCAATAAACCGTCTTATGATGCGCTTCAGAACTTTTTAAAGACCACAAACAAACAGAATGAAGATTTTCTTTTTTCAGGTCGGAAAGGGAACAATCCAATAACCATTCCTTCATTAAATCGTCTTATTAAGGGTTGGACCAGCGCCATAAACCTAAAAGGCAAATATGGCACCCATACACTTCGGAAAACATGGGGTTACATACAGAGAACCGAATTCGGGGTACCCATAGAGAAAATTACTCAAAGGTATTTACACGCCAGCCCGGCGGTTACAATGCGTTATTTAGGTCTTCAAACACAAGAGGTTGAAGAGATTTTAATAAATAACGCAATATAACCGGATTTCAATTTTTAATAATATGAATTAGACTCCTGTATTGTTGCTATGATGAATGCTGTACTTGAGTCTATGACAGAACAAAGCATGAAAGTTGAAACTAAATCAGGGTTCTTTTCGGCGTAACCAGCACCAAATGAATTGTTAATTTTTTCTATCGCCGCCCTCATATGTGAATTTGTTGTTTCCTGGCCCTGTCTCATTATATTATCCGGTGTCATGTTGATCGTATCCATAGTTACCCCTTTTTTTTATTTGTCGAATTGTTTTCAAAGCCAAAATCACAATTGCCGCCGTGAATAACATTGTCCGGGTGATGTAATTTATAAAAATAAAAGACTTCTTCATCTCCAAAGAATAACTCTTTCACCCTGTTTTTTATTCGTTGGTTCTGAAAGCCTGGAGGAAAATTAACTTCCCCTAATTCTTCGGTCGCAAGGATTTCAATAGGAAGTTTTTTTAGATAAAATTGTAACTCTTCAATATGGTAAAGTCCTTTCGGGGGCCGAAGGTTTAACGGTACGTAATCCCCCCGGCAAGTTTCCATGGTAAGAACAGGGGGCAGACCCACCTTTACCCATTCCTTGATATCCAACCCTTTTTCATATGCTTCCCCCGGATCCTTCCCTTCAGGTACAGGCCAAAGTTTTGCCGCTTCAAAATTTTTTTCCCACCAGTTCCAGGCATTTAAACCCGCGCCGTCAAAATCAAGCGCAACTAAAATTCGAATTGCATTTTTTAGATGAGGATAAACAAAGGCTCCAGGTTTGGCAGATGCTGAACCCATGGCAATTACTCCGGCAATAGAACCGGCGTACCTGGCAATCAGCATTGCGTCAAGTTCGGATTCAACAACCACCAGGGCTTTTTGATCCGAATTTATGGCCATGGGTTCCATGCCGGAGCCAGGCACAATATAATATTTCAAATCTCCCTTTGATTGAATATCAGCTTTGGGCCGTCTGATTCGAACCCGATATATGTTTTCGTCTCTATAGTATGGGATAATAATCCCCCGAGGTATCCACAGCATTTTATCCCTGCCGTTTTCTTTTTTAATTCTGGGTAAACCCCATGATGTACGGGGCCTGAATTTGCAGTTTCTGTTCCGTTCTCCAGGGAAATAACCGAGCTTGAAGTTTTTGACGGCCAAAGCATCCAAACCACGGCTTTCAAGATATTTCAATATGTTTACCTCTTTTAACAGGTAAACATGGGCATCACTGACAAACTTGTTCGCTTTTTTTTGCCAAAGTGCTATTGGCGGTTCATGATTTTTCGGTTCAAACGGTCTTGGTATTATCTTCTTTTCCGGTTTCCATTTATCCGGGTGGAAGTCTTCCGGTTTTTCCCTGCCGGTTTCCTTAAATGCATCCGGGTAATTATATCCACAGAAATCAACCAGAAATTGGACCGTGTCCCCCCATTTCCCACATTGCCTGCACCAGTACGACCCATCCCCCTCCTTATGCCCAGGCCAGCAGCGAAAACGGTCAATTCCTCCGCAAGCAGGGCACGGTCCTGCATATTCCCCGCCGTTTGTTGTGGCAACCTTTTTTAGGATCAAGCCATTATTGGAAGCTGCTGTTAAAAGATCCATTATTCCCTCTTGATTTTGCACAAGAACGAAGCCGGGCAAATTGGTACCCTTCAGTGCCGGTACCATTTTGCCCGGTTTCGTTCATGACTTATTTAATCTTCATACCAGATGGAAACAACGATGTAAGAATTTAGATCAGGCTTATAATCTGTCGTTTCAACATCTTTAGGTTCTGCATCCGGCGGTAAACAGCTTTGCTTGATGTCTTTAATGGTAATATTCGGGTTTGCCTTCAACCAAACGTTAACCTCATCAGTTATGCTGTCACCATCCATTTGTTCAAAAAAGACTGTTTTCACAATAATTCTCCTTTCATTTTCGGTCGGTGATCATAGAACACCATTGATATCCTCATATCGCACAACTCAGGGACCCATTCCCTGAAGCAGCGGGACACCCTTATATTTGTCTTAAGTGATCCATTGGTGAGCGTTTCCCCCCTCCCTCTAATCCAAGCCAAAGAAAAAAGATCAAATCCTCCTAAAAAGAGGTATTCACACAGTTGGAGTTTCAGAGCCGGACGAACAATTTCAGAGATAGATAGAATCATTTTAGGCTCCATTTTTTCATTCTTCCTTTTCTATAGTCTGATCATTATTGATAATTTATTTTTGACCTTATGAAGAGGTAAAGTCTTAATATTATTAATATAATATTAAGACTTTGACATTTTGACTATTATCGTAAAGAACTGGATTTAAAAAAAAGAAAGAAAAAATATAAAGAGTTTTTGAACAGAAGAGGTCAAACAACTTTTTGGTTAAATAGCAATGGTGTTTTTTGTTTGATTTCAAGATGTTACTCCTTTGAACTTCGTTTTGATGAATTGTCAATCTTGAAAAAGCTGGGTGGTATCTAACAGACCAACACCAAAATATTTTACATCAGGTGTCTTTTTACTCTCAAATTTCTTTTTGAACCATCTGCCGAATTTATGTTGACTGGGGGGATTCTTGGAAACGTTGTTTGTCCACCAATGTCTAAAAGCGCTATAGACATCAGTGGCTGAAACCGAGCATTGCGCCCCGATGACACAACAGTCATCAATAAAATCTGCAACAGTGTCTTCATCCCGCCGATATTCTTCAACCGCATCTGTTACAATTACAGGTGGTTCTAAACCTGTTTTCTGATACTCCAGACATCCCCTGACCATCCATGCAAGTATGCCGGGAAGTTCTTTCTCCAGTTCAATTTTTAGTTCCGGGTTTGCCCGTCTTTCGTTTTCGTTTTTAGGTTCTCGGTCCACAAACGAGACTTCGAACGGAATCAAAATGATCCTTTCCCAAAACGCGAAATCATCTGCTGGTGCATGGGGTTTATGGTTTGTTAAAAGGAACAAAGTATGGGACGGTTTGAACTCGATTTCGAATCTGTCATATGGTCCCCTGACTGATGTTGTGTCATCCCCGGTAAGGAGCTTGGCAGCTGGGGTCGATATCCGTCCATTCTCACCTGTTTCAGATGCAATCAAGATTCTTCGAGCTATCATTGCCACTTTTTCCGGACTGGCCCCGCTCGGATTCGCCACCCGGCCCTGGTCTAAAAGTACTTCGGGTCTTATTGATTTGGATAATGACCCTAATGCCAGAGATACTATCTCCATTAACAGGGTTTTCCCATTCCTGCCTTTTCCAACCAATACAATTAATTTGCTGAGTAAGACCATACCGATAAGAGCAAGACCGAGAACCCTTTGAAAGAATTTGATCAGGGGACTATTCCCCAAAAAAATATCTGTAAGAGTCTTTTCAAAAATCGGGCATGGTGCATTTATACCGGCCCATTCTACCGGGCTATGCTTTAATAGATAATCGGATTGCCAGCCTTCCCTTATATCTCCGAGCTTAAGGTCTATAACCCCATTTTCACATGCCAGAAGCCAGGGAGCTTTATCAAATTCATCGCCAGTGGCAACCAATCCATTTTCACCTGTGTGGGCAAGAGTAAGGCACCTTAAAGCTCTCGGAAGATCCAGAAGCGAGAAACCTCTATTATTTAGTGCTTTTCTATCGGCTTTAAGTGTTCTTTCTGCCGGATCATCATCTTTAAGTTCCTTTATTTTTTTTGAAAGCTTTTTAGCTTCCCTAAAATAGACTTCTGCCACCTGTTTAACGGCATCCAGGGCAAGCCCTTTTTTATCTATGTCCCAGTAGTGACCGACCCAAAACAGCCAGAGATTCATGGCCACATGAAAAATGAACATATCCCGGAACAGTTTAATAAAAATCATGGCATCGCCCACGACATTCAGAGGGAGGCATTTCATTACGAACTTAGTGTCTATTTGATTTTCCGGTTCCTTACTGGCTTTTTTACTGGCTTCAATCCGCTGTTCAATTCGTTTTTGTATATCCACTAAGCCACCTATTTAAAATTGGCTGTCAAATAACTGACGTTTCTCATAAAAAAATCCCATGAGTTCCCACCCGTTTCCCATTTCCCACCATTTTTCAAAAATGAATGGGACCGAAGATCGCGCTCTCCGCAACCGTGATAAAAGAAACCCCAGGAAGGACCCGCGACTTTTTGCAGGAACGCCGGGAGCATTTGACTTTGATCTGTATGCGCTGAAGGGGGTAGGGGGGGAATATCCGCTCGAAGGAAAAACCTTAGGCGGCTTGCACGGAAAAAAAATGTCCCGGAGCATTCTTTAATACTTTTCGTTTAAGCCTGCCCGGAGTTTCTTCGATTCTTCTATCTGTTTCTCTCTGGCACGTATGGCCATGTTGTCCCACTCGTCTTTATCCATAAAGAGTTTGTTCGCCACTTTAAAGAGTAGGCCGGGGTATTTTTTCAAGGAATGCCAGGTGTAAGCGGTTGCAAGACTAATTGGAAGGGTTCCCTTTTCGTGTGCGTCTTTGACTGGAATAAGGTTCATTGTTTCTCCTTTGCTCTTCTGTTATTGTCTTGCTAATATACCTTTTCGCTTAATTTTGTATCAACCACATGGTTCTCGGTATGCAGGATGTTCACGGTTTGTTTGTTGTGTGGGTAGCTTTTTTCTCGATTGAGGCTTTATGGTTGGATTAAGAGGCGGGGGAGAACACAAAAAAAACTATGCTTATCAGCCTTCCTGAGTACAATTGTTGTAAAAAATTGGATTCCACCTGACAAATGCTTACAGCAATTCATGCTGATAAATTCTACAGTTGAATCTCAATAATAATGCAAGAATGTTTGACTCTTGATATTGACATAAAACACTTGAGATCCTCATAAAAAATATGAACCCGTCCCTAATTGGCCAGGAAGAATTTTATATAATAACTTGAATATCACTTTTCCAGATGAGATAGTCTTTAGTATTGTTCAAAATTTAAAACTTCAATTCTAATTTTTTGAGATCGCAAATGAATAGTTCAGACATAAAATCATTCAAAACAATAGCTATAGATAGGTTACTGGAACTCTCTGAAAAACGGCTTCAGAGCGAAGTAATAGAGCCACTTCTTCATTCTTTAGGATTTGATAACGTTAGGGACAACTCTGGCTCTGAAGAAAAAGGGAAGGATATTGTCGCCACGAAACGCTCTGATTTTGGACAAACAAAATTATACGGAATTCAAATCAAGAAAACAAAGTTTACAGGAGTGGTTGATTCAAAAGAATCGCTAGGAAATTTGTTTGTCCAGTTAAAGCAAGCTCGCGATGAAGAAGTTTTAGATCCGACTACAAATACAAAAAGATCTCCTGATTGCTGTATATTTTTCACACCATACCCAATCAAACCTACAGTCTGGGATAAATTTCACAGGTTTTCACAGGAACTATCTCGAAAAAATATAGAAATAATTGATGGTAGCAGGTTGATGGATTTAATAAGGGATAATATTCGTCATATCCTCTATAGTTTTAGCCCAGAATCGCGATATATCTTTAATCTCGAAAGTTCAATACAGAATATTCCAGAAAGTAGATTAGCATTTGATTTAAAAAAGGAACTGAGTCTTGATAAAATTTATGTAAAAGCATCTTTGGATAGCGCAACACTATTTTTTGAACGATTTATAGAATACCCCGTAAAGCTACAAGGTCCCAAGTTATTGCACTTAGACGCTGAAAATCTCTCATCACTCAAACGACTTGGAAAAAGTTTTGGGGGAAATGCAGTAGTTCTTGATTCAAAACAAATAAAAGATGACTCTTCTGGCAAGAAAATATTTCAAATTGATATAGATCATCTATTAACGTGTGCTCAGAAAAGAGCAAGGGAGGCCGTTGAAAACCTGGCAAAATTATCACTAACAAATTTTGATGCTAATGACAAATTCATCTCTGAATATATCAGACTTAAAGAAGCATTATGTAATCTTCAAGATGCTGATTATATTTCGGATTATTGGATATCTTTTATTGATACAAAAGAAAAAGTAGAATGGATAAAATCGGAGATTAAAATTCCATCTGATCTTTTACAGAATCTGGATTGTAATCAGTATATTCTTGGAGGGCCAGGAGCCGGAAAAACAACACTACTAAGGAAATTAACTCAAAACCATATAAAGGCCATAGATAATAATAAACTGCCTTTATATCTTCCTTTAGTTTTTGTGAAAGAAGCATCTGAAAAAGCATTAGGAGAGGCATGTATTCAACAATTATTAAATCAAGGCTTTGAATTTCCAGATAATGCAAATCAAACAGAAGTCTTTTTTAACAAATTAGATAAAGGGCTATTCCATTTATATCTTGATGGGTTAGATGAGACTGGCCCAATAGTATTAGATTTATTTCGTATTATTGATGAAATGGGTCAAAAGTATCCCAAATCCAGAATAACATTAAGTTGTCGAAGTACTTACCAAACTCCCAATTTTAGAAATGCTTTTGAGCTTAAACTAAAGCCACTCAATGAAGAACAACTTCACCAATTTCTAAAAAATTGGTTTGGCTCTCAACCAACAGCGCTAAAGAATATAACAGAATGGTTAAAAGTAAATGAAAAAATGAGGCAGGCGGCAACTAGTCCTATGGTAGCAGCTTTGTTATGTTCTCTGTTTTATATAAAAGCTGAAATGCCAACAACTGAAATGGAACTATATGAGAAGCGATTCGAGTTGCTCCTTGGCAAATGGGATACTGCGAAAGGAATAAGACGGATAATGCAAGACATTATGAAACGCTACTGGAGATTCATTACAGATCTGGCCTGGGCAATGCACTTTAGTGGAAGCCGATCAATGTCTTATTCTGAAGTGAATGCATTTGCCGAGAATTATTGCGATTCAAAACTTGATATGGAGCCATCAGAATTAGTTAGAGACTGTGTACATAGAGGTATTCTTGAATATGAGACTTCTGAGGGTTTATCTTTTGGGCATTTGACTAACCAAGAATTTTTGGTCGCTAGAAAAATGGCCACAGATAACGATATTAGTTTTATTGCTAATAGAATGGATGATCCTTGGTGGCAAAATGCTATCAAATTTTATGCTTCGATTAAATATGACATAACTCCATTGCTAAAACAAGTCTCTCAAATCGAGATGGAGCGAGATATATTACACTTTGCATACGAGTTAATAGAATTGGCTCCCTGGACAAAATTGGATATTCTTGATGCACTCTAAAATGAAAGTTGACTATGATTAATAATTGAATTCGCTTAGAAGATATGTTTTCAGTATTGGTTTCCAAACATAAAAATATTTTGTAGTGCCTTCTGCCTTTTCTTAAAATTAAGTGCCATTGCCAGAATGGCTTACCATAGACACTTGATAATGGCCCTAACAGAAATATTTCTTGAATAAACAGGTCCTTTATGCAAAGAAATCCTTAGTAGGAATTGATCAGTGGTTCATTTTTTAGAAAATTTGGTCTTTTTAAAATGATATCCGACTCGGATTAAATGAAAATTGTAATGTTATCCTGCTATAATTTTATGTGTTTGACCTTATAGATTATCCGATTTGTTACCCAGACCTGTACATGCACTTGTTAACAACGGCTGCCCCGCGGTTATAAGTAAGAAAGAAATTAAAATATGAGTATTAACATATTAGAACTATATAAAAATGTTTTACCAATGATTATTGTTGCAGGTGGAGTTGCAGTTGGAATAGAGTTGTTAAAAAAGAAAATAGAAGCAAAAATTAGAGAAAAATACGGAGAATCAAGTGGTGAAAGGATAGAACGGCTTTCAAAATCATTAAAAGAGGCAGCCAGTTTATCCTCTGAAATTGAAAATGAAATCACGAGACGCAACGAAATAGTAGAAAAACTAAAAACTGATTTGAAGCGATATGAAGAACTTAAAAAATTAAAAGAACCAGAGGTTGAGGCAGTTGTTCATACTATGCGAGGTGAACTTAAACGTGAAGGAAATAAATCACTGTGGCAATCGGCAGACCTCAATTTGATATTTTTCTTAGCCGGAATTGCAGTAACCATATATATATCATGAGAAAATATTATAACCGGTTCTTTGCAAAGGTTCACCTATATAAATAAGAATTCATAAGGTGAAAAATTTACCATTACAAAAGGTGATTAGTCGATGTTGATTGATAATATTATAGCTCAAATAGATGAAGGTGGCCCAAGGAGTTACTACTCTTTTGAAACCTTTATTCTAAACCTTTTAAAATTTCATTTAAAATCACAACAAAAAGAATTAATAATAGTTGAAAATTTCAGCGATGGCGTTGGTGATGCTATTGCACCAAATGGTTTTGATGATTTTGAAGGTAATACACTAATTGAAATAAAATTTAATATCGACAAAATGCCTGCAAGACATCTTTTGTCTAAATTTATTCATGGTAGATCAACTCAAAATCTCGAAACAAACTTCGATAGACTTTTTATCGTTCATGCAAAACCAGTTTCTTCTAAGTGGAAAGAACGTTTCCAAAAAGAATTATCAATTGTGGATTACCCTTTCCCCATAATTCTTTTCGGACCAGAAGATATAAATAAAATTGTTTCTAAGCATAGAAGTGCGCCTACCCCCAATCTTAGACCACGAAACGAGATTTCTTAAGTGGAAACTGCGCTCCCTTGTTTTGTGATATAGGCGACCTACGAGCCGCCCGTTTATTATGCTGCCTTGAATAT
>PIVQ01000793.1 GCA_003354055.1 Desulfobacteraceae bacterium
ATGGCAGACAACACCATTGCCATGTTCTTTGTCTTTGCAGTGGCCTTTAACCTCTTTGCGATCTATAGGAATGCCCTGAACTCCCTGAAAAAAGAATTACAGGAGCGGCAAAAAGCGGAGCTGGCATTAACTCAATTACAGATTCTGTTAAGCAACACTCTCAACTCCATGCCCTCTGCAGTCATCGGTATCAATAGAACCTTTCACATACTTTTGTGGAATGAAGAGGCGGAAACACTGACCGGAAAAAATGACTCTGATGTAAACGGTCTTGATTTGTTTGAGGTTTTCCCCCAATTGATCGGTCTAAAAGAAAAAGTTCAGCAGGTGATGAACGAACATATCATTTCCCAGAAATTCAAAACCCGTCTGGAATTTCCCAAACAGACCCAGGTAGTCGATATAACGATCTATCCCATTGTCCAGTCTGATTCCGGCGGTGTTGTCATCCGTCTGGATGATATCTCAGAACGGCTGCATATGGAGGAGATGATGGTTCAGTCGGAAAAAATGATCTCTGTGGGTGGCCTGGCAGCAGGCATGGCCCATGAAATCAACAATCCCCTGTCCGGCATGATTCAGAGTGCCCAGGTGATCCAGAACCGTCTGACCAAACCGGTTCCTGCAAACCAGTCGGTTGCCCAAGCCTATGATCTGTCCATGGAGCAGCTCTCAGGCTATATGAAAGAGCGGGAAATTTTCAATCTGCTGGATAATATCTATGATGCCGGGGTAAGAGCCGCCAAAATTGTTGAAAATATGCTTGGGTTTGTCAAAAAGGAACACTCACCCAAAGAGAAACAGGATATGGCAGTTCTGATTGACGAAGCCATTACCCTGGCGGAAAACGATTATGATTTGAAAAAAAAATATGACTTCAAGCACATTGAAATCGAAAGGACGTTCCAGTCAGATCTTCCCAGGGTGGCCTGTGCAAAGAGCAAAATACTGCAGGTATTGTTCAACCTTTTAAAAAATGCATCAGAAGCATTGGCTTCGGAAGCCTTAGCGTCGGAAACATTGGCTTCGGAGGGCCGGGTTTCAAAGGATAAATATTGTCGCGGCCGTATTATTCTTCGACTATATGAAGCCTTAGATAAGGTCTGCATTGAAGTCGAAGACAACGGGCCGGGAATAAATGAGGAGACGCGAAAAAGGGTTTTTGAGCCTTTTTTCACCACAAAACCCGTTGACCAGGGCACAGGTCTGGGACTGTCCGTATCCTACTTTATCATTACTGAAGATCACGGTGGCCAAATGGAGGTAGAAAAGTCGCAGGGCAGAGGTACGCGGTTTATTATCCGCCTGCCCATAGACAGTTCAGCATCCGGCTGATATGCCTTTTTCTATTGGGTTACAATTTGATCTGATTATGGTAGGATCATGGTTCCATACAAATAATAGGAAGAGCATGAAAAATTTTAAACCTTTTTTTATAATTTTGTCTATTCTTGTATTACTGTTTATGCTTCCAGGAGGTTCCTTGTCAGGAGCCAGGAAAATCATCTGCACAGGACATCCGGATTATAAACCGTTTATGTGGCAGCATGATAATACCATTGTGGGTGCCGGTCCTGAGCTGATTCGCCTGATTTTCAAAGAACTGAAAAAAGAATTTATTATCACCTATGTCGGGCCATGGGCACGGGCCCAGGAAATGATCCAGAGAAACAATGCGGATTTCCTGGTGGGTGCATACAACAATGCAACGCGGCGGCGGTATATGGTGTACCTGGATGCCTATGCAAAAGATCAGACATCTGTCTTCATAAGGCACGACAGGCAGTTCCCCTTCCACTCCAGGAATGACTTGATCGGGAAAAAAGGGGTGACAATGCATGGGGACAGTTTTGGAGATGATATGGATGCCTTTATCAAAGAGCAGCTCAACGTCGCCAGGGTCTACGATTCCGCCTCAATGTTCAAAAGACTGATTTCCGGTTCCATGACTTATATCATGTGGGGAGATTTTCCATGTGAAATCAATGCGGCAATGGGAGGATACAGGGACAGTATCATAAAGCTGTCTCCCCCCCTTACGATTGAAAATATGCACATGACAGTTTCCAAAAAAAGTGAATACAAAGTTCTGGTGCCTGCCATGAATAAAATAATTAAACGCTTGAAAGACAGCGGTCAGGTTCAAGCCGCACTTACAAAATATGTAAATCTCTATGTGCAGTCTCAAAAGGTTAAGGTAGAAAAATTAAAAGAAGAGTCCATCACCATTATGGTGGACCCAAGGCTTTCAGACCAAAAAGATATGGTCCGCATGGTTTCAAAACGAATCTGGCCTAAAGCAAGTACGGAGATCCTGCCCGGGGCTGCAGATTATGGCAGGGTTCTAAACAAGAAGAATCTGATTTACACTCTCCGGCAGTCTGTACCGAAAAGCAAACAAGTGAAATGGATCGCTGTGGACGGAGACCGCGGTTTTGCCTTCCATGACAGTTTTGATGAAAACATACTTGCCCTGTGGCGGTTATCATATGAGGCAATGCTGAATGGCGGAAGCAGCGGGAGCAGCGGAACCTATTGATCAAACCTGGGAACGAAAACGGCGTATCGGTGATTAACCGATACGCCGTTTTTTTTGGGTTTCAACTGCAGTCTCTAATACTTGAATTGTCCCACAATGTCATTAAGCCGGGCAGCCATCTGTTTGAGTTCTTCTGAATTCATGGCAACCTTTTGACTGCCATCGGAAATCTGCCCTGCTGAATCATTTACCGACGAAATATCCTGGTTGATCTCCCCAATCACCTCAACCCCCTGAACGATGCTTTCAGTCACCTGCTCAATACCCTGAGAGGTCTGATTCACATTATTGGCAATCTCTCCTGTGGCAGCTGACTGCTCCTGGATGGCAGCAGCGATGGTTGAAATAATATCGTTGATATCTGTAATAATGGTTGAAATCGAATTGATCTCATCGGTTGTGCTCACAGTGGTATTCTGAACCCCTGTTATTTTTTCCTTAATATCTGCAGTGGCTTTCGCCGTCTGGCTTGCCAGATCCTTAATCTCTCCGGCCACAACGGCAAATCCCTTGCCTGCCTCGCCAGCCCGAGCCGCTTCAATGGTGGCATTGAGTGCCAGCAGGTTGGTCTGTTCGGAAATATCGTTGATGGTTTCGGTTACCGCCCCTATGGACTGTGCCGCAGACCCCAGTTCCCCCATTTTTTCCGACGCGGTTGACGCCTGGGTAACGGCCTTGGTTGATATTTCCCTGGCTGTTTCCGAGTTTTTGGCAATTTCATTGATGGTGGCTGTCATCTCTTCGG
>PIVQ01000794.1 GCA_003354055.1 Desulfobacteraceae bacterium
GGATGCCGGAACCCCTTCCCTTTTTCAACGCATCGGCAATGTGCCCGGTGAGTTAAAGTTGTACGAAGAGCAGACCGGCATGGGATTTCTAACCTATATGAACCGTTTTTCAGGGAAACCGCCCAAATGGCAGAAAGAACTGATCCGGGCATTCGGGCTGACCCGGGACCAGCTCAACAAAAAAATAAAGCATTACTCCCACGGCATGAAACAGAAACTGGGCATCATCCAGGCCATGCAGGATGATCCGGATCTGCTCATCATGGACGAGCCCACCGAAGGGCTGGATCCCATCAATAAAAACGTACTGTACCAGTATCTTGCGAAGTTCCAGGCCGCCGGTAAAACCATTTTCTTCTCATCCCATTATCTCGCGGAAGTGGAAAAAATCTGCCACAGGGTCGGGCTTGTGAAGGACGGCCGGCTGATTGCGGAAGAGTCCGTGCATAGCCTGAAGGAAAAAATGATCCGCCGTCTGGAAGTGACATTCAAGGAACCGTTTCCACCAGAAGCGTTTCAACTCGAAAATGTCGATATTCTGGAGCAGGACAGCCGTCGGCTTGTGCTCAGCGTAAGCCGCGACATTGACCGGCTCCTGAAGCAGATCACCCGATACGAGGTGGAAAACCTGATCTTTCCGGAGCCCTCCCTGGAAGATACCTTTATGACCTTTTACCAAAAGGATCCGGCATGAAGACATTTTTCACCCACTTCAGAAAAATCATGGCAGACCAGATCATCACCCTTTTGATCTTGACCCTGTTCTGTTTTTTATTCGAATTTCTGTTTGCCTGGCTGTTTTTCGAATCCGACATCAAAAAAACAGTGGCCTCCTTCATCTTAAGAATGCCGCCTGGGTTCACGGCCTTTCTAGGAATTCAGGGCGGGATCGCAAGTTTTTTCATCCAGATGCTGGCATTCGGCTACACCCATCCCATCATCCTGATCTGCCTGTCCTTTTTCCCCATCAGTATCCCGGCCCGGTATATCAGCGGAGAAGTAGAACTCTCCACCTTTGATCTCCTGCTGACCAAACCCGTCAGCCGTCTTGTGATCCCTTTAAGTATCTTCAGCTTCCTTATGTTTGCCCTGACCCTGCAGGCCACAGGCATGGTTATGGGAACCCTGGCCGGTAAATTTTACTTTGATCTGAATGTGGAGATCGCCGACTACGCTAAAGCCGCTTTGACCGGCGTATTCTTTTTCCTGAGTATGGGCGCCATATCCATTGCCGTCGCTTCCTTCCAGACAGAAAAGGCAAAGGCAGCCGGCAAGGCCATCGGCCTCATGGTACTGCTGTATTTTTTCGATACCCTGGTCAAACTGAGTTCCACCCTGGCCCACCTCATCGATTACAGCTACTTCCAATTATACCAACCCGGAAAACTGATAATGAAACAGGCCGTTATGAGCAACTCCATCCTGATATCGCTGCTGGTAACCCTGGGTTTTCTGGGAGTCGGCCTGATAAAATTTAACCGCCGTGATCTTTGATCCGGCAACCAATAATTGTTAACCGAAGGTTCTCCACCAGCTGTTCTCGCTGTTCTCGCGGCTAACTGTTCTCGCTGCTCTTAAACTGCCAACTGATTAATCTCAACAATAGGCAAACACACCGCCATAATTATCAGACCAACCACCACCCCCATCACCAGAATGATCAGGGGCTCGATTAGCGCTGTGGCAGCAGTAACCGCAGAATGGACATCCTTTTCATAGAGATCTGCCGACTTTTCCAGCATCTTTTCCATTTCCCCGCTCTTTTCCCCGACCTGGATCATCTGAACGGCCAGGCTTGGGAAGTATTTGGTGCCGGAAAGGGCTTTGCCGAGTTCCCCGCCCTTTTCCACACGGTCTGCCGCATCCCGGATCAGGTTGGAGATCACCTGGTTGCCTGCCACATTCTGAGTGATTTTCAGGGCGGTCAGCATGGGCACTCCGTTTTCCAAAAGGGAGCCCAGGGTCCGGGAAAATCTGGCGGCAGCCAGTTTCCGGACCAGATTACCGGCAATGGGCAAGGAGACCAGCATCCGGTCTGTGGCCAGCAGGCCTTTTTTGGTTTTCCGGACACCGAAAACACCCCCTGCAACAAGGACGGGGAAAAGCAGCACCGCCCACCAGAAGGAGGTGAAAAATTCGCTTACTGAGATCAGTATCCGGGTGGGCATGGGCAGGGTCTGGTTCATGTCTGCAAATATCCCCACAATGCCCGGGACAATATAAGTCATGAGGATAATCAAGACCAGGAAACCGATCATGGCCATGATTATGGGATAGGCCAGGGAAGCCCCTATCTTCTTCTGGGTTTCCTCCCTTTTTTCAGCAAAGTCCGCCAGCCGTTCCAGAACGATTTCCAGGGTACCGGAAGATTCCCCGGCAGCCACCATATTGATATATACGGAAGAAAACACCCCCGGATGCAGGGCTAAGGCTTCGGCAAAACTGCTGCCCTGCTCAATGCTGTCCTTGACCCTGGATAACACCCTGTGCAGGGCACCTGACCGGGTCTGATCCCCCACCACAGCCACAGCCTTGACCAGGGGAAATCCAGCCGACAGCAGCGTTGACAAGAGACGAGTCACCATGGCAATCTCCGCAGACTTAATCCGGGAAAAAAAACCGGGCAGTTCCAGTTTTTTCCCGCCCTTTTCCTTGGTCGATCTGTCCTCATCAATTCTGGACAAAGATACCGGGAACAGGGTCTGCTGCCGCAGCTTCTGCCGGGCCGCGGACTCACTGTCAGCATCAATGATACCGGAGCGTTTTTTCCCTTTTGCGTTTAATGCCTTGTATTCGAATACTGACAATAGATCGGTTCCCCGAATGAGTTAATACAAAATATGGTTTTATATAGCTTTGTTTGGATGGTTAGTTCAATGTTTATTTATAAGCGAGAAAAGCTATCCGCGAGAACAGAGGAAGGTGAACCTTCGGTTGCCAATTTTCAGGAATGATGATCCTGCATTTTTTACTTTACCAAAGAGCCAAAGAAAAAACCCAATTCTATAAAATGATGTGCAAAGCGCAACCTCTACTGTTCTTGCAGCTCTCGCCGATCGAGCGGTTCTCGCTGAATAATTTGATTCAATCAGGGAAACCCTGATTTTTTCCATCTTTTTCTCAAGTCATTGAAACTGCGATCCATTACCCTTTATTTATTAGCAGAAATGTAAACATTTTTTTACAATTGATTACTATACTTTGACCTTGAGCTGGTATACATCTGGATTTACAAAATATTCAATGGTTTAAAGAATGGGCGGGATTCATTAAATGGGAGTGCT
>PIVQ01000795.1 GCA_003354055.1 Desulfobacteraceae bacterium
TGATTTTTTTGTAAGGGGAAGCAGGCGGCTTCCTGTGCCGGCTGCCAGTAGCAAGGCTGTTGTTATTCGTTTTGGGGGATAAGGTTTCTTTGCTGATTTCATAGACCTCCTTATATTACTAATTAATGAACTCAAAAAATCACTATCTGTTTTGGAGATGAGATTTTTTGTGTGACTGACAAGTTTTGTTAAAGATAAAGGCTTCTAACTTTGGGGGGCAAACCACATTTGGGGATCGGGGATATACACCTTAAGACGGAAACGTTTGCGCATCCTTTATATTCAGTACAACTCGTAAGAGACTATAAGAATCTCGAATAAAGTCAAGGGTTATATATTTTCTCTGTCGATGTTGGCATTTTTTTTGCATTTTGAGTGGGTCCCAGAATTAAACAACAGTTGACAGCCGTTTTCGGTCTGGCCGGACCGGTGGCAACTGCCTGCACCATTAATTTTTGTCATATTTCTGAATTGTCATTCAGTTTTCCTTGCCATTTGAAGTCGGGCCGGGTAAGACAGATAACCATGAGAGTTTGCAAACCATATGAATTTGAATGCGGGATCAAGGGATTTCGGTTAGGATGGTCCCTGGTGGGACCGCCTCTGATGTCGGCATATTTCTACCTTTTTGACGGGCTTATGGTGGATACGGGACAGGCCCATATGGGGCCGGAGGTCCTGGAGATTGCCCGGGAAAACCGGGTGAACCGGGTTGTGCTGACCCACCATCATGAGGATCACTCCGGGAATGCAGCTCTGGTTCACGGGCAGATGGGGGTGCAGATTTTCGGCCATGATCAGACCCGGGCAAAGATGGAAAGCGGGTATCCGATTTTGCCTTATCAAAAATATGTGTGGGGGAAAACCACGCCTGTGGAAATGGAGGCTTTGCCTGAACGTTTTGATACAGGTTTGGGACCATTGATTCCCGTTCATACGCCCGGGCACAGCCGGGATCATATGAGCTATTTTCTGCCGGATCAGGGTGTGCTTTTTACAGGGGATCTTTATCTTGGGGACCGGATTAAGTTTTTCAGGTCTGATGAGGACCTGGGCGCTGAGATCGACTCATTGAAAAAGGTGCTGGAACTGGATTTTGAGGTGCTTTTGTGTAACCACAATCCCAGAAGGGAAAAGGGAAGAGAGCACATCCGGTTAAAGCTGGATTTTCTGGAAAATCTCTACGGATCCATTGTGGCATTACACATGAAAGGCTGTGCTGAAAAAGAAATATTTTCCCGGCTGAAGCTCAAGGAAGATTATTTTACCAAGTGTTTCTGCTTTGGAAACGTGAGCATGGTGAACGGGGTCCGGTCAGTGATCCGTCATCATGAATCTATCGCAAACTAACGCCTAAGGATCGGCTCCAAAATTACTTGATCTTTTGTTTTCAAAATACCCAGTCTTTTAAGGGGTTTTGGAAATAATTTAGATCAAGTTATTGTGTAACGATTCCTAAGATAAACGTCTAACAGGTCTAAACGTCTTTTCGTTTGGTCATCTTCTTGTTGAACCGGTCTACATGGTCCATGATCAGGGTGGCTGCGGTTCTACCGTCCTTGATTTTGATGGCCGCAATGATTTTTTCAAAATCGGTTAAATTTTCCAGGGTTCTTTCACGGTTCATGGGCAGGTAATATTCATAATAATTATGGATATTATCGTGGATGCTCTGCTGTAGAAACTGGAAGACCGGGTTTCTTGACATGGTACCGATATAGGTATGCATGGCCTCGTCTGTTTTCAGGAAGCTTTCCCAATCTTCCGCTTCATAATGGGATTTGGCCTCGGCGAACATTTCGTCCATGTGCGCCAGATCTTCGTCGGTGGCCCGCTGGGCAGCAAGTTCCACAATGCTGCCCTCGATCTTGATTCGAAATTCCGCCAGATGGTTCAGAGAGACACCTCCGGACCGGATCAGCAGGGCCAGGGACTGCATGATGGGTTCTGCATTAATCTCTTTAACGATTGCGCCCCCGGCCACACCCAGTTTGATCTCAATAAGGCCTTTTTGCTCAAGCACGCGCAGGGCTTCCCGCAGGGTCCCCCTGCTCGTATTGAACATATCCTTGAGTTCCCGTTCAGCCGGAAGTTTGGTTCCGGGCTCAAGTTTCCCGCTTAAAATTGCATCCTGTATCTGTTCAACAACATCCTGGAATACTCTATTTTGCTTGGCTTTTTTAAACATATTTCGCCTTTTGGATCGTTTTCGTTCTCCCTACTTGAAATGTTCTATTCCTGAAAAATCCCTGTAAGGGTTAAAGTGTTTTAAAACATCTTCATCCCTTTCTGTCAATTCATAAGTGACCATCCGGGTTAATAACTCACCTAAGCCGGGTCCCAACATATAGCCCTGTCCGCACATGCCGACGGCATTGATGAAGTTGGGATGCTCTTTGGCAGCCCCTACAATGGGAAAGCCGTCAGGGGTCATGGGATACTGGCCGCGCCAAGTCCGGCGAACCTTGATATTGGCAAGCTTCGGGAAAAGACGGACCATCCGTTTGGCTACCTGGGGCAGGAAGATGGACGTGGATTCACAGGCTGTGCCTTTGATCAGACGCTTGGGGGTGAGGCAGAAAATCACCTGGCCCTCATTGTTCTGATAGAAATAATAGTTGGAGGAAGCTTCGGTCGCCGGGTCATCAGATGGTCTTAAGTCAACGATCATGGGACCGAAGAACCGTTGCACCGGCTCTGTGATGGCACCTTCGTGGCTGTCGGGCTCAACGGGCAGGGTAAGCCCGACCATGTCACCGATTCTTTTGGCATAGTTACCGGCGGCATTGATCACCTTTGCTGCGGTATACTGGTCTTTATCCGTGGTGACGGTGATTTCATCATCCCCCGAGATGTTGATGTCCGTAACCTTTTCACAGAAGCGGTACTCGGCTCCGTATTCAAGGCTTTTGAAATAAAAGGCGTTGACGGCCAGCAGGGGAGAGGCAGAGCCGTCTCCGGGGGAATAGGTGGCGCCTTTAAGGTTTTCCATATTAATACCGGGTACCAGTTCCTGGTATTGTTCGGCAGACAGCCCGTCTATTCCTAAGTTAAAGGATTTCTGGATTTTCATCAGATCCTGAAGCTTCTTGGCGTCTTCGTCCGTGTATGCCGGGAAGCTGTAACCGTTCTGGATCCAGCCGATATCATCCCCGTAGGTCTCTTCCCAGGTGGAAAAGATTTCAATACTTCTCTGGCAGATGGAGATCTTTCCCTTGTCCGAATGGGTGGCCCGGATACCGCCGATAGCTTTTTTATTCTGTCCCTGGCCCGGAG
>PIVQ01000796.1 GCA_003354055.1 Desulfobacteraceae bacterium
CAGTGCGGTAGACAGCTGTCTACTTAGGCCTGGTGGTGAGAACTGCCAGGCCTACTTCTATCCGGCTGAGGCAAAATAGCCGGACATTTTGTTGGGATAGAAGCCCGACAATCTACACCAATCGCTGATTTTTAAAACCTATACATTTAATATTTTTAAATTCAAATGGGTCATTAAAACTGGACGGTTTAGAATACCAAATCTTTTCATCAATGATCATTTCCCTAAAAGCATCAATCCCCCTAAAAGGATTGCCTGATTTGTTGGATCGGCCTGAAATTATATTTGAAAGAGACATAAATTTATAAAGTATTAGTGGGGGGTAAACATCCATCCTATTTCACCATCATTCCTTGTCTAACAAATTTCTCACCGGCTGGTGTGGATCGCAACGTAACTCCAGTCAGGTGCAGAAAAATGTTAGGGTTTGCTATCCTTCTGCTGATCCGAGACTACCAATCCGATAATTTTTTTATCGGGATATAAATCTTTGAGCATTTGTCTTAACTGCGTTTCTATTTCCTGCAAACTTAATATCGTACTATCGACATGTGTAATTATCTGTTTTGTGGATTCTTGAAGAACTCTGAACAGTCTCTCCCCTAAAATCTTTTCCATCATTTCAGCGGAATAACTATCTCCAGCACGAAAGTTCGCCTTTGCAACCAAAGGGATAGCTTCTTTTTGATGAATTTTGCTTCTTTCTCGGATCGCATCAAAAGCCCTTTGATATTTTGACTCCTCCACGGTTAACTCACCGAGTATATTTGGATTATGACTCGAAAGCAGAAAAAATAACGATTCGATATTCAGAGAAACAATATCCTTCTCTGAAGGAAGAGACGCTTTCATTTCTATAAATGCGGTTGGCTTATCACGAACTGGAGCTATTATTTGTTGCTCATAATTCAGCAAATTGTTTATCATCCTTACTATGCTAAAAAGCGCGAGGTTACCGTTTGCCGCATTTCTTTGTTTTATGGCTTCCTTTTCTCTATCTGATTGCAAATCAAATGCGTATTTTGCGCCGAAATATGCTGCCATTAATGTAGCTAAGGCTGGCAAATATACGGTAAAAACCATTTTTAAATTTTCGCCTTTTATCTGCCAACCGATAGCAATTCCTATCAATAAAATGAAGGCAATTGAGATGATCTTATTTACAGGTTTCATTTTTTTAAAATCTGTTCCCTAATCTCGGTGCTGAATTTGTCAGTCCATGTCCCGTGACCTTATTTTATGTCCGTACAATTTTTTAAAATAGAACAAATATTTAGTAACAATATTCAAAAATGCTGTAAAGATATTTCAGCAATTCAAATTATCTATAAATATAATTGAATCAGAAAAGGCCTGTCAGAATATTCTATATTGGAGATAGAGCGGAATGAAAAAACTGACTGATGCAGGGTGGACTATTATTAATAGTTTCAGCTTTTATGAATCAAGGCCGGGCAATATATTGTGGTTGAGCGAAAAGGGATCTGGCCGACAAAAAACCTCTGATAATACATTATAATCCCCCCAGTAAGGCTTTCACCAATTCCGGTAGAAAAAAATAACTGCTTTTATGTGCTTGATATTAAACCACGAGGGTTCAGGCATATGGGGGGGGAAGGGTCGAAGCGGCGTAAATGTGCGGGGTGTCATGGACCGAAAGCACCGGGCATTTCCGCTTCTCAAACGGTCACGACGACCGGTAGAGATTTAGCTGAGCGCCCTTCCCCCCATATGCCTCCTCCATGTTTATCCCACCGTTATATGGGTATGTTGTCAAAAAGCTTAATTGAACCCGGAGAGCCAGTCAGTTGTAGGCGAACACTTCCAACATACCTAACTTTTGCGATCGTTCCTGCCATCCGGCTCGAATCTTCATCTTTTTCCCGTTAGAATAAAAGCAAACCGCTGCCCGGAATGTCTCCGGGCAGCGGCAGAAAAAAATAACAAAATTATCCGGGGGTATAAAAGGAGCGAAGGGTATCCACCCCTTCTTTAACAGCTACGGCAGATTCATCCAGGGCAGCTTTCTCTTCAGCAGAAAGCTCCAGTTCAATGATCTTTTCTATCCCGTTTTTTCCAAGCAGCACCGGGACACCAAGAAAAATATCCTTATACCCGTATTCTCCCCTCAGATAGGCAGAGACAGGAGCCACCCGTTTTTCGTCTTTAACAATGGCTTCCACCATCTTGGCCACTGATGCGCCGGGCGCATAAAAGGCAGATCCCTGTTTGAGCAGGGAAACGATCTCTCCGCCACCTGTGCGCGTTCTGGCAATTAAAGATTCCAGGGTCTTGGGATCGATAAGCTCGTCCACTGGAATACCGCCCACCCGGGTATACCGGGCAAGGGGAACCATGCTGTCACCATGCCCGCCCAACACCATGGCCATGACGTCACCGGGCCAGACCCCAAGTTCTTCAGCGATAAAATACCTGAACCGGGTGGCATCCAGCACACCTGCCATGCCCATGACCCGCTTGAGGGCAAATCCGGATTCCTGGAGTACTGTCATGGCAATGATATCCAGAGGATTGGACACCACAATCACAATGGCGTTGGGGGCATATTCCGCAATGGCCTGGGCAGCTTTTTTGGCAATACCCACATTGATCTTCATCAGGTCCATCCGGTCCATGCCGGGCTTTCTTGGGATACCTGCGGTCAGAACCACCACATCAGAATCCGCGATGTCCTTGTAATCGTTTGTACCTGAAATATGAACCGAGTATTTCCGCATGGGCGAGGCATGAAGATAATCCATGGCCTTGGCCTGGGGAAGTCCTTCCACCACATCAACCATAACAATATCAGCCAGATTTTTTTCAGCGATATAATAAACAGCAGTGGCCCCCACATGGCCGGCGCCGATAATAGATACTTTATGCATGGCTGGCCTCCTCTATGGTTTGGGTGATCAATCGGGCAGACTGTTTCAAGGTTTTAATTTCATCCTTGGTCAAAGACGGTTCCACCACCTGTTTGATCCCTGTGCGTCCGATAAGGGCCGGCAGGGACAGGGCCACATTCTCAATACCGAATTGTCCGTTTAACACCTGGGACACTGACAATACCCTTCCCGTATCAAGGGTAATGGCTTCGGCAAGCTCGGCGGCAACCGCAGAAGGACCGTAGTATGCAGATGCCCGTCCGGCCATCTCCACGATCAGGGCACCGGCATTCCGGGTCTGCTCAAACAACTCGTCGATCTTTTCCTCCGACAAAAAATTATCAATGGACATACCTGAAACACAGCAATACTCTTTGAGCAGAATCAT
>PIVQ01000797.1 GCA_003354055.1 Desulfobacteraceae bacterium
TTGAGCAGAATCATATCACTGGTATGCCTGCCCACCACCTGAGTCGCCACATTTTCCATGGACACCTGTAATTCATCGGCGATCAAAAACCGAAGGCGGGTGGCATCCAGCAGGCCGCCAAGCCCCAGGATCTGCGATGACGGTAGAACTGATTTTTCTGCAAATACCGTGATCATTACATCCAGAGGTTCCGACACAATAATCACCTTTGCATCCGGATTGGTGATCTTTTGGGCATACCCCTCTATGATCTGTTTATTTTCCTGGTAAAGTGCATCTCTTTTCATGCCCGGTTTTCGAACAGATCCGGCCGTTAGAATAACGATATCCGCATTCAGCACATCTTCGGGGTTATCCGTCCCCTGGATGGTGGTTCGATAGCCCCGGATCGGGGCTGCCTCCATCATATCCAGGGCCTTGCCCCGGGCCAGGCCGTCCTGAACATCGTAAAGGGTCACATGATCCACCCCTTTTTCAGCCAGGAAAAAAGCTGTATTAGCACCCACATTACCGCTGCCGATGATTCCAATCATGAAAGCCTCCTTATAATAAAGATATGGTAAAGAAGTAACTAGTGAATTCGCTGTAAAGATAGTTAAAGGCCACCTCTAATATTAGAGGCATCCTAAAGAATAATGCCTGGTAAAAGCCGTGTCAAAAAACTTATTGACAATCATAGAGCTTTTCGCCGTTAAATGGAACGGAAAAATCAGGCAAATTTCATTTTTTAGACCCTTGAACCAACAGGCAGCCACATATAATCTCTTATATTTTAATATACTTGCATCCCGTCATGGTTTATCGCTATACTTATTTCGTTACTGCCAATTCGCCACCCATCCATTCAAGGGATCAATTATGCAGAAACACCGAATAATCGGAATAACATTCTTTCTGTTGTCGCTCTTATCGATCATGCCGGTATATAGCCGAAGTCTTGACGTTGATCATGTGCTCCTGCTCAACTCCTATAATCAGCGTATGAGCTGGGTCCGTGGAATTATCAGGGCTGTTGAGGAGGAACTGGATCCGGATAATAACAATATCATCCTTCATATTGCCAATATGGATTCCAAAAAATTTCACTCCCCGCAATATTTTGATGCCTATGGAGAATTTCTAAAGGAGAAGTACAGTCTAAGCCGGTTCTCTCTGATCCTGTCTTCGGACAACAATGCCTTTGATTTTCTCCGTAAACATAGGGATTCAATTTTCCCTGATGTGCCCGTAGTTTTCTGCGGCGTAAACAACTTCAAGGAAGAGCAGATCCGATCCCATGACAAGTTCACCGGTGTGGCTGAGGTCTTCTCCGCCAGACAGACTGTTGAAATGGCTTTAAACCTGCTTCCTGATACCCGGCAGGTGTACATCATCAATGATTTCCTCCAAACCGGAAAGGCCTGGAAGCGGGATATTGCCACGGCATTGTCCGGAATGGAAAAACAGGTAAAGCTCACCTATTCTGACAACCTGTCCATGGAGGAATTGCAGGCGAAAATAGCCGGGTTTAAAAAAGGCACCATTGTTCTTCTTGGTGTCTTTTTTGCTGACAAAGACGGTCAGTATTTCACCTATGAAAAAGTGGGCGCCATGCTGTCGGGCGCAAGCCTAGTTCCGGTCTTCTGCCTTTTGGAATTCAATATGGGCAAGGGTGTTTTGGGTGGAAAAGTCATCAGCGGGTATTTCCAGGGCCAGGCCATGGCCAGGATCGGAAAACAGATACTTTCAGGAAAAGATCCAAACCAGATCCCTGTGCTCAAAAAAGGGGCCAACAGAATTGTGTTTGATTATCGTCAAATGAAAAAATTTGCCATGAAAAAATCGGTACTGCCCATGGGAAGCGTTGTCATCAACAGACCATTTTCCGTTTACCAGACCTATAAAAAACAAATCTGGACGATTCTCATCATGATGTCCATGCTGATCTGTGTGGTCATCGGCCTTATATTCAACATCATCCGCCGTCACCGTGCGGAAAATGCCCTGAAGGAAAGTGAGAGGCGCTTCAAACAGCTGGCAGATGCAACCTGGGAAGGGGTCATTATCCATGACCGGGGTAATGTACTGCGCGTCAATCAGATGTTCCGAAAAATGTTCGGATATGAAGAAAAGGAGATCCTGGGTAAAAATCTCATTGAGAACATGATAGCCCCGGAATCACGTCCGCTGGTGACAGAGCGGATCCAGGCAGGTGTTTTGACCCCCTATGAGGCTGTAGGCTTGAAAAAGAACGGCACCATTTTCCCCATGGAAATCAGGCTCCGATCAATCGTATTCCAAGGAAAAAAAGTCCGGGTGGCGGCCATTCGGGATCTTTCGGAACAAAAACAGATGGAACTACGGTTAAGACAGTCCCAGAAACTGGAAGCCATCGGGACCCTTGCCGGGGGTATAGCTCATGATTTTAACAATATTCTCTCAGCCGTTATCGGGTTCGCAGAGCTGGGGACCGCAAAAACAGATCCGAAGTTAAGGTCTTATTCCTATTTTGAAAAGATTCTTGCATCAGGCAAGCGTGCAAGGGAACTGGTACAGCAGATACTTGCTTTCAGCCGCCAGTCAAAAATGGAAAAACAGGCTGTCGTCCCGGACAGCATTATCAAAGAAACCACAAAAATGCTCAGGGCCTCTCTGCCAAGTACCATTGAGATCAAGACGGAACTTACGTCAACGGCCAGTGTACTGGCGGATCCGGTTCAACTCCACCAGATCATAATGAACCTTTGCACCAACGCGGGTCTTGCCATGCGTAAAGAGGGCGGCATTATGGAAATAAAAACAGACGAGGTTGACCTGGACCATGATTTCATTGCCATCAGCCCTGATCTGAAATCCGGCAGATATCTGAGACTGATAGTCAGCGACACCGGCCACGGCATGTCCGAAGCAATCCAATCCAGAATTTTCGAACCATTTTTTACCACCCGAAAGCAAGGAGAGGGAACCGGAATGGGGTTGTCTGTGGTTCATGGCATTATTTCGGGTATGGGCGGGGCCATTACCGTTTACAGTGAAGAAGGCAGAGGAACAAGCTTTAATGTATATATGCCGGTTACCGATAACGGCAGTACTACAGATAATGGGAAAAAAGAGTTACCTGCTCAGGGAGGAACGGAAAGGATTCTTTTTGTGGATGATGAACCCCTGCAGGTGGATCTTGGGAAAAACATCCTGAACCACCTGGGATACGAAGTCACGGCAACAACGGACAGCAGGGAAGCCTATGAGATGTTCAAGGCAGATCCGGATCGGTTTGATCTGCTGATTACTGA
>PIVQ01001634.1 GCA_003354055.1 Desulfobacteraceae bacterium
AAGGTGTTCAAGGAAAACAGCATTGAAGTCCCTGATGGCATTGAGATCCGCATGGTTGAGAATACCGCTGACATTATGCATTTTATTTTACCGCCTGAACCGGTAGATGAGTTGACTGAGGCACCCGTGGATAACGCTTAAGATATAGTTTCACCAGCATGTCGGTTGTATCGTCACGCCCGGCATGATCCGCCGCAATCGCCAGGGATCGGATCACATACTCAGGAGCCTGCTCCAGGTCTAAGTGAGAAATCAAGTCAAGGGCCTTGCCGTACTGCTCATCCCAAATCAAAACCGTTATATAATCATACAGAGCGCCCAGGTTATCCGGTTCAAGATTTAATAACCTGCCTAAACTACGTAGCGCTCCCTTATGCTCACCAGCCCTTGCTGCCATGACAGCCTTATGCCGTGCCGTCTGATAGTCATCATGTGAATAAAGACGCAGGGCATGACTGCTCCCGGGGAACAAAGCAAAAACGAGGAACACAACAATGGTAGAGGAAAAAAATCTCATCATAACAAATAAAATTTAAACTTAATTTTTCACAGGACAACATATAAAAAAATGGGCAAAAATGATCCAGTAGGAAGCTCAGTGCCCGTGCATTTTTACCTGGGCCTCTTCAGAGGCAAAGTATAGGATCTGGACTTATTTTTTGTCAAGTTAATCCGATCAAAGTCAATATAAAAAACGGGCTTTTTTTCTCCAGTTTCAATATTCGGCAAAGCCTATAACTTTTCCATAGTATGAAAAAATAGAGACCATATATGTCTGCTCTGGGGAGACAGG